>JAMOMO010000424.1 GCA_027067035.1 Desulfobulbaceae bacterium | reverse complement strand
GCAGCATCTGTCCGGCAGGACCGGTCCCCGGTTTTATCGGCCAGAGCCCACCCATGCAGCAGCTCTACAAAACCATCCAGACCTCTGCCAACAGCGAATATACCGTTCTCATCCGCGGCGCATCAGGCACCGGAAAAGAACTCTGTGCCCAGGCAATACACAAACTGAGCAAGCGCTCGGAAAAGCCCTGTATCATGGTCAACTGCCCGGCCATCCCTGAGCATCTGCTTGAATCCGAGCTTTTCGGATATTGCAAGGGCGCCTTTACCGGAGCGGATCAGGACCATGCAGGTCTGTTTATCCAGGCAGACGGTGGCACAATCTGTCTGGATGAAATAGGTGATATTCCCGTGGGCCTGCAGATAAAACTGCTGCGGGTACTACAGGAACAGGAGATCAAGCAGCTTGGTGCAAAGACTTCAACGAAAACGGATGTCCGTATCATTGCCTCCACCAATGCTCAACTGGAAAAGAAGATCACAGAGGGAAAATTCAGGGAGGATCTTTTCTACCGCCTTGAGGTCCTCACCATACGCATGCCCTCACTCATCGAGATCCCGGAGGATATCCCCCTCCTTGCCAACCATTTCCTCAAGAAAGTAGGTATTGAATTAAAGAGCAGTGAGAAATCGTTTTCGGAAGCTGCCATGGAAATTCTGTTACAGCATCCCTGGCCCGGTAATATCAGGGAGCTGCAGAATGTCATACGGCGGGCGGTTCTTTTCTGCCCCGGACCTGTCATTGATGAAGAACACCTCAGACCCGGATCATTGTTAGCTCCGGCTTCTCCGGGATCAAACCCGGAATCGGAGGCCCTGATTGTCCCCTACAAAGAGGCCAAGGAGAGCTGTCTTGATTCCTTTACCCGGCAGTATGTGCACATGCTGCTCAGACAGTGCAACGGCAATGTTTCCCAGGCAGCACGCCTCTCATGCCTCACCCGGGCAGCCCTGCAGAAGATCATGCGCCGTTACGCCATTGACGGCAGTCAGTTCAGGGACTGATTTCCCCTGATCCAGCCCCGTGCTTACACAAAATCCCGTACTTAAAATAAACATTTCTTTACAAATGCATCGCCATGAGTCCTGTTCAAAAAAACATATCTGTGATTTAATCATAGTATGCTGAAACAGGGATTCATGCCATATGCAGTTTGCCGCCAGGACTCACGCGCATAAACTGACTGTCGTTTACAGGAAAAGCAAGTTCCCCCATGAACCGGAGATGCCCGATGAACCCCACACCTGCATACCGAATATGCCATAGAACCAATGCTCATCTCTTTCTCCTCCCCGTTCTCTGTTTCGTCCTGATCAGCTTTCCGGGCAACCGGGCCTGTGCAAATGAGATTTTCACCATTAACACGGCCGACAAGGCCCCCTATTCGACAGCGGACAACAGCGGTATTTACGATGTAATTATTCTGCAGATATTTAAGAATCTGGGGATCAAAACCACCATTAATCACCTCAAATCAGCACGATCAATTGAAAACGTTGACCTTGGGATTGACGATGCAGAGTATGCAAGGATCAAAGGATTGACCAGCCGCTACCCCAATATCCGCATAGTTGATGAAAAACTCCTGGATTTTTCATTCACGGCCTTTGCAAAAGATCCATCCCTGGTTATCAGCAGCTGGGAAGATCTTGCCGGGCACAGTGTGGCGTTTATACAGGGCTGGAAGATCTACGAAATGAATGTGAAAGAGACGGTATCAACAGTAATTGTCTCCTCCCAGAAGGAGTTGTTTCAGGTTCTCCTGCATGATCATGTGGACGTCATTTTATATGAGCGGCTGAGAGGACTTGACTATATGAAACGGGAACATATAAAAGGTATTACAGCCTTGAAAACACCTCTTTCAGTACGGGGCATGTACCTTTATGTAAACCAGAGACATGAGAAGATCATTCCCGACCTAGAGAGCTCCCTTCGAGAAATGAAAGAAAAGGGGCAATACCGGGCCATTATTGATTCATTCAGTCGTTGATTGGCAAATGAAATTCATCAGCCTCAAATATAAGCTCCTCTACTCATCCATTGTCATATCCCTCCTGCTGACACTGTTCATGTCCATTATTGCGGTAAACCGTGACCTGAACAGCTACGAAACAGTTCTCCGAAATGAACTGCTCAACTTTGAAAAAGCAAATAAGGAATACCTGACCTCCGCCCTCTGGGCCATGGAGTATGACTCCCTCAAAGCCTTTGCAGTAAACGAGGCCTCCGGCAACTGGATTACCTGGGTGAACATCACCGA
Organism: Desulfobulbaceae bacterium; assembly: GCA_027067035.1. Lineage (GTDB taxonomy): Bacteria > Desulfobacterota > Desulfobulbia > Desulfobulbales > Desulfocapsaceae > Desulfocapsa. The sequence goes on along the minus strand of JAMOMO010000424.1, from coordinate 3,959 downwards.
TATTCGCGGCAACAGCATTGCCAGTGCCGGAAAAAAACCACGCAAAAACGCTTTGACAAGAACAATGAGCCTGAACTATTTCCATAACAACCGTGACTACCTCATCGGCACGGTACACTATGGAGGAAGCCTTCCGGATATATATGAAACCATTCACAATAACTGGAAAACACTCTTTCTTCTCAATGGATTCTTCGTGGTTGTCATCTTTCTCCTGTCCTATCTCCTTGTGTATAAAAATATCCTCTCACGACTCCTGAACATTATCAAGACCATCAGCAAGAGTGATCTTGCCTGTGAGCATATCAGTGATATCGGCGGCGGCCCGGGAAAACACGTTGACGAAATAAACATCCTGATTGATGCCCTCAACAACAGGGCCAGCCGTATCAACAATGAATTTTCCAGACGACTGGCAGCCGAAGCTGATCTTGAGAACAACAACACCCTTCTGAACATGGAAATTGAGGAGCGACGCGCCCTTGAGCAGGAGCTCAAGGAGAGTGAGAAGAAGTACCGGAATTTCCTCGAGTCAACATCCACCGTCCCCTGGGAAATCAGCCTGGAAAGCAATAAATTCACCTTCATGGGAAAACAGATTGAGACTATCCTTGGTTATCCTGCTGAATCATGGAAAGATATCGACACCTGGAAAGAACGGCTGCACCCGGATGACAGGGAGAAGGCTGCCAGCTATTGTGAGCTGGAGACACTGAAGGGAAATGACCATGATTTCTCCTACAGGGCAATCCATAAAGATGGTTCCCATCGATGGATACGGGATATTGTCTCTGTCATAATGGAGAACAATACGCCCAAAAAACTCATCGGCTTCATGCACGACATTACGGTGCAGATGAACCTTTCCCTGGAAAAAGACCGGCTGGAAAGCCAGCTGCGCCAGGCACAGAAAATGGAGGCCATCGGCACCCTGGCCGGAGGTATTGCCCATGACTTCAACAATATCCTGACAGCGATGCTTGGCTACAGTGAAATAGCAAGAGATCAGCTTGCTCCTGATGACCCTGTGAGAAAAGATCTGGAGCAGGTGCTTGCCGCCGGCAACAGGGCTGCTGACCTGGTGGCCCAGATCCTCACCTTCAGTCGCCAGGGTGAAAAGAAACAAAAGCCGCTCAGTCTCCAGACCACATTGAAAGAGGTGCTCCAGCTGCTCCGCTCGTCCATGCCGACAACCATCCGGCTTTCAGAGAACATTGATCCGGCATGCGGTATGATACTGGCCGACCCGACGCAGATTCATCAGGTGCTGATGAATCTCTGTACCAACGCCATACACGCCATTGGAGATGAGTTCGGTACCTTGAGTATCTCACTGGTTGAAATTGAAATAACAGACACCAACTCCATTGAGGACTGTCCCCATATCCTGCAGGGGACCTATCTGGATCTGGAAATCAGTGACAATGGCTGCGGCATGAGTGAATCAGTACAGTCTAAGATATTCAATCCTTTTTTTACCACCAAGGAGGTGGGAAAAGGGACCGGGCTTGGACTGGCCGTGGCCCATGGTATCATCAAACAGCATAAGGGAGAGATCACCGTTCGCAGTGTCCTGGGCCAGGGCACCACGTTCCATGTCTACCTTCCGGTGATTTCGGAACAACTACGGCCAGACAAAGAGACTCTGCACAGGGATATCCCCCTGGGGTCAGGGGAACGAATTCTCTTTGTTGACGATGAGAAAACCATTGCCACCGTGATGCAGCGCTCCCTCGCCACCCTCGGTTATGAGATCACAGTATTCACCAGCAGCCCGGAGGCCCTTGAAGCATTCCGGAGCAGTCCGGAGCTTTTCGATCTGGTCATCACGGACATGACCATGCCGGAGATGACCGGTACGGATCTGGCTCAGGAAATGCTGGCCATCCGGCCCGACATCCCCATTATCCTCTGCACAGGCTTCAGTGAAGCCATTGACGAGAGGACAGCTGAATCCTTCGGTATCTGCGAATATGTCAGCAAGCCGGCAGACAGACAGGCCCTGGCAAAGGCCATCAAAAACGCATTATCCTCAAGGGAATAGTTCACCAGCTATACCCGAGTTTCAGGCGGGTTGTGATATCTGTTTCATCCACCCCCACCGGAGGATCACTGTCATACTCATACTCCAATTCAGTACTGGCCACGAACCCTCCCCAGAGCGGCACCCGAAAACCCGTCCAGCTTATCCATACCAGCCTGCTTCCGGCATCATAGCCCCAGAATCCGGTCTGGCGGTGATAGAGCTGCAGGATATCCGTTATAAGGAATATATCAAAGTCTATCAGCCAGCCCGGTGCCCAGTACTCCTGATCATCCGCATTCTTATATTCTTCTGCTATCCGGAAGAACGCCATCCAGCTTTTCAGATTCAAGGCATGGCCCTCATAGAACTGATACCCGACATGCGGCCCTGCTCCGGTTCGTAGAGTAAGCTCTGCAAACTCATTACTTTCAGCAAGGACTGTGAGACCCACATAGCGTTTCATGGTTCTCAGCCCCCACTGCCAGGAATCGGGGAGAAAAAAGTCGTACCCCGCCCCGGCCTTCCACTTATTTTTTGTCTCCCGCTCATATTTCCTGTCATTTTCAAAAGAATATTGAGCATTGAAACGATGCTGTTTCCATCGAAGTTCCGCCTCTCCGTCAGAATCCATCTCATCGACCTCATTGTTCCCCCGTTCGTACTTCAGAGAGAAATTGAGACGGCCGGTGAACAGATAGCCTTCTCCCAGAATCCATGGCTGCGGGTTAATGGCAGTGAGCAGATCCTGTTCCATCTGTATATTTTGCCCGCTCTCTTCATCCACTATCAGAAGGCTTGTATCGTCCAGGTTTTCAAGTGACTTTGTTCTGATGATCTGCTCATTGGCGATCTGCAAATTCATTGATTCATCCGTCGTCACCGTCTTGATCTGCTCCCATTTGATGGTGATTATTCCTGCATAGGAAGTCTTGAACTGCAGCGAATCACTACTCCGGGATACCACCTGTCCGGTGAGTCTATCGCCATTCTGCATACACAAGACATCAGCAACGGCAGGCGCTGCAGAAAAAAACGGACCGCTAAACAGAACCGGCAATACAAGGCGGGAGCAAACAGTGCGCCAGAATCCGGTTTCTGCTGAAAAGGAGCATATTGTCATGACCATTCAGAAATTTTCATGATGTATAGTGAGTTCAATATTGATAAGTTCTTGTTAGAATTATATAACACTATTACTATGCCGCGTAAAAGAAAGTATCACATGCTTAACTCATGGCATAGAGCGTTTTTACAGCAATTTACGATTGACAAGGACCAGCCCATGTTGCATAAATATCTTATCATCCTGCTCTCTTCTCTTCTTTTCAGTCCGGCCCTCCTCCATGCCGGCGAGCCTGATCCGATTCTGAAAACCATCCACAAAGCCATTGAAGAGTATGAAAACAATGATTTCAGTAATGCGGCAAGCAGCCTTGATTACGCAAGCCAGCTGATCCGGCAGAAAAAAGGTGAAGCTCTCACAAAGCTCCTGCCGCCCCCCCTCGATGGCTGGCATGCTGTAGCCGGTAAATCCCAGGTAACAGCCGCCTCACTCTTTGGCGGTGGACTCACCGCCCAGAAAAGATACATTAAAGACAACTCTGTTGTGGACATCTCCATCATCACCGACTCTCCCATACTGCAGTCTGTGATAATGATGTTTTCAAACCCGATTTTTGCGGCCTCTGCAGGGCAGTTTGAGCTCATAAACGGCTACAAGGGGATTGTAAAATTTGAAGACGACAATCAGGGAACCATCAACATAGTTGTAAATAACCGTTTTCTGGTAACCCTGGAAGGAAAAAACACCCGCCGGGAAGATCTCATGGACTATGCAGAACATATTGATCTAAAGGCCATTGCCAGCCTGCCATAGCCTGATACTGACCATGGACAGGAAACACACTCTCAGTTCTGAATTCACAGGGATGGC
>JAMOMO010000423.1 GCA_027067035.1 Desulfobulbaceae bacterium | reverse complement strand
CAGGGTATCCGGCCAGAACCCCTTTCTCCATGGCCTCCACTATTCCTTTTTCAACGGCGGGACGATACTGCTGCGGAATGACACCCCCGACGATCTTGTCTTCAAACTCAAAACCTTTTCCGGCAGTTGGGCTGATCTCAATGGTACAGTCACCGAACTGACCGCGTCCACCACTCTGTTTTTTATGTTTTCCCTGCACCGTGGCGGTTCCGCGAATGGTCTCCTTATAGGGAACTTTGGGCACGGAAAGTTCCATCTCAACACCAAACTTACGCTTGATTCGGGCTCCCACAACTTCAAGATGAACCTTTCCAACACCGGAAATCAAAACCTCTCCGGTCTGCGGTTCCCGGGAAAGTCTCAGGGTAAGATCCTCATCGAGCATTCTGGTGATGGATGAAAACAGTTTTTCCTCATCGCCTTTACTGGCCTTGATGGCATAGGAAATGACAGGATCAAGGACATCAAGATCATCAAAGATAATGGGTGCTGAAGCGTCACAAAGGGTATCGCCTGTTGTGGTTTCTTTAAGTTTGGCAACGGCAACAATCATTCCGGGTCCGGCAGTCTCCACAGCTCTCTGCTCCTTTCCCTCCGGCAGAAACAGCTGTCCAAAACGCTCTTCAACTTCCTTGCTTGAGTTATAGAAGGAATCTCCTGAAAGTGTACCCGAGAAGATTTTAAAGATCGTCAATCTGCCGGCATAGGGATCAGCCATTGTCTTGAAGACCTGGGCGGAAAATTTCTCATCAGGAGATGGTCTGCGCTCAACAGGCTCTCCCGCCGGGTCAACGCCCATTACAGCAGGACGATCAGCAGGTGATGGCATAATGGCATTAATCACATCAAGCAGAGCGGATGTTCCAAAATTCTGCGTTGCAGCCCCTACACAGACAGGGACAATTGCTCCGCTTGTCACTCCGTTTTTCAGGCCCGCCTGGAGGTCTTCCAGCGACAGTTCACCGTCTTCAAGGAATTTCTCAATAAGATCGTCATCTGTTTCAGCAACGTTTTCCATCAGACTTTCGCGATATTCTTCGACCATATCCGTCATATCATCAGGGACATCCGTCTCGTTGACTTTCCCGGTGTCGCCGTCAAAGAGATAGGCCTTAGCACTCATTATGTCCACCAGACCACGAAATGATTCCTCCTCCCCGATGGGCAGCTGCAGGACCACCGGAGTCAGTGGAAGGGATTCTTTTATCTGGTCAAGGGTACGGCTGAAATCCGCGCGTTCCCTGTCTAGTTTGTTGATCATTATGACCGACGGCAGCGACCTGTCTGCAATGAATCGTGCAAATTTAATGGTCTGGCCCTTTACCCCGAGAACTGCCCCTACAATAAAAACGGCACTGTCAACCACCTGAGTTGCCATATAGGTTTCGTTCAGAAAGTTGTCATCACCAGGCGTATCCATCAAAAAAACATCATGCTTTTTCCAGCTATAGTTGTGAAAAGAGGTGTTTATTGAGATGTTTCTCTGCAGTTCTTCCTCTTCAAAATCAAGGGCGGCGCTGCCATCATCAACTTTTCCAAGTCGTTTAATCTTCCCCGCAGTATATAACATGGCCTCAGCCAGAGAGGTCTTGCCACAATTACCATGTCCAATGATCGCGATGTTTCTTATCTTATTGATATCCTGCATGCAAACCTCCTTGAAAATAACGGTAACGCCTTCGTCTTATCCATAATAAACAAGAACTCTCTTTCAACAGAGCTGAATCCCGCTCCGGCCTGACACTTCTCAATCATCCCTGAATCGGTGACCAGTATCCGGCAATATCTCCTGTCTCATATGACCACTCACGGATTCAGCTCAACTACTACTCATATATTCAACATTTCTAATGAAAGTCAAGGATGTTCGCCAATTCAGCGGTACATTGACGGGAAATAATCAAAAGGCGATTATCGGGATGAGTTTCTCTGGTAAAGGTGGTAAATAAACTGTACAATCACAAAATCTATACTGTCCCGCCATTTTATAATTTACTCCCCAGTCATTACGTGAAAAAAGAAGCCAAGCAGAGTGGAAGAATAGCAAAATCAGCAGGTACTGTATCCATTGCGGTTATGTGCAGTCGGGTACTCGGGCTTGTGAGAGAGCAGATTTTTGCCGGGATGTTCGGTGCCGGAATGGCCTACGATGCCTTTGTGGTTGCCTTTCGCATCCCCAACCTCCTGCGGGACCTGTTTGCAGAAGGTGCCCTTTCCGCCGCCTTCATCACAGTCTTCACCGATTATGACACCAACCGGACCAAAGAGGAAACCTGGCAGCTTGCCTCCAATGTTCTGGTATTTTTCGCAATTCTCCTCTCAGTTATCACTCTGCTTGGGATCTTCTTTGCAGAACCGCTGGTCAATCTTCTCGCCTCCGATTTTTCGGCCGTTGCAGGAAAACAGCAGCTCACCGTCCTCCTCACCAGAATCATGCTGCCCTTTCTGGTCTTCATATCCCTGTCTGCAGTCGTTATGGGAATTCTGAACTCAAGGGGAAAGTTTTTCATCCCTGCCATGGCCTCCACCTTTTTCAACCTCGGATCCATCATCGGCGGCGTGAGTCTGGCCTTCATTCTTCCCGGATACGGATATCCAGCCATTGTCGGAATGGCTGTGGGAACACTGATAGGCGGTATTCTTCAGCTCTCCATGCAGATTCCCACCCTCAGGAAATGCGGATTCAGGTTCAGCCCCGGGCTTCGGCTCAAAGACCCCGGGCTCAGACGCATAATAACACTTATGATCCCTGCGGTTATAGGGCTCTCCCCCACCCAGATCAATATTTTCATTAACACCAACTTTGCCTCCTCCTGTGTGGAGGGTTCAGTCTCCTGGCTTAACTATGCCTTCCGCCTGGTCCAGCTCCCCATCGGTATCTTCGGTGTTGCACTCTCCATTGCCGCCATGCCTGTACTGGCAAAACATGCGGCACTGCGAGACATCAAAGGAATGAAAGAGACCATGGTCTCTTCTCTCACCATGGTCTTTGCCCTCACCATCCCAGCAAGCATTGGGCTTATCCTTCTGGCCCAGCCAATTATTCATATAATTTTTGAACGTGGCGCCTTCACCGCATTTGACACACTGGCCACCGCAAACACCCTCAGTCTCTATGCCATTGGACTTTTTGCCTACTCCTCCAACAAGATCCTTGTCCCGGTTTTTTACGCATTGGAAGACACCAGGTATCCCCTCATTGCATCGTTTATTGCAGTGGCTGCAAACCTTATCATCATCTCCCTCCTCATCGACTCTTTCCAGCACCTCGCCATTGCCCTTTCCACCTCATGTTCCATGATCATCAACTTTTTCTTTCTCAGCATTGTCCTCTACTTTAAAACCGGCGGATACTCTGTTGCTTATCTTGCAAAAGCCCTGGGAAAGATCACCGCGGCGACAGCAGCCATGGCACTGTTCCTGTATTTCATCCGCAGTTATCTCAGTCCCCAGCTCAATGGGAACCTCCTCCTTTCCTGCATCACCCTCGCTGCAATTATTGCAGTGGCGGTCAGCCTCTACACCATCACCCTGCACCTGCTGCGCCTCCCCGAGCTCAACGCCTTAACCCGTAAAATACGCGAAAAGTTCGGACGATAAACACTTCTGCTTTCTTCATTTCGGCCAAAAAAGCACTTGCTTTATTCGATATACACCCTAGAGTGTCCCTTAATCGTAGTTTCAGCACTGTATAAGAACAGCTGTTCCATGAACTGTGCCTCCTTTCCTGATTGGGATTGCACGGTTTTTTTTATTTAGAAGGTCCCAGTAATCAGGAAGATACGCTTATGAAAAATTTCACAGAACTTGGCATCGACGACACAATTCTTAAAGCTCTTTCCTCCCTTGGTTTTGATAAACCGACCCCTGTCCAGGAAAAAGTAATCCCCCTTATCCTTGAAAAGCAGGTCGACCTGGTCAGCCTGGCACAGACCGGTACCGGTAAAACAGCAGCCTTCGGCATTCCACTTATCCAGAGAACTGCGGCAGACAAACGCTATCCCCAGGGGCTGGTACTCTGTCCCACCCGTGAACTCTGTGTTCAGGTTGCACGGGACCTTGAGTCCTTTGCCAGATTTATTCCAAAGCTGAAGGTCCTTGCAGTTTATGGCGGGGCACGAATTGATCAGCAGATGAACAGCCTTCGAAAGGGTGTTCAGATCGTTGTCGCCACACCGGGTCGTCTCAAAGATCTCCTTAACCGGAAGGCCATTGACCTTTCCCGGGTAAACTATGCCGTCTTTGATGAGGCGGATGAGATGCTGCAGATGGGTTTTCAGGATGAGCTCAAAACCATACTGGAATACACCCCGAAAGAAAAAAACACCCTGCTTTTTTCAGCCACAATGCCCAAAGAGGTTGCCAGGATTGCGGCCAAATACATGAACAACCCCGTTGAACTCACCATCGGCACCAAAAACGCCGGTGCTGAAAATGTTCGCCACGAATTTTATATGGTCCACCCGCGGAGTCGTTACCTTGCCCTGAAACGGATTGTGGACAACAGTCCGAACAACTATTCCATTATCTTTTGCAGAACACGGCGGGAGACCAATGATGTGGCTCACAAGCTCATCGTTGACGGATATAACGCTGATGCACTCCATGGCGACCTCTCCCAGGCACAACGGGACCAGGTTATGGGAAAATTCCGCTGCAAAAACATTCAGATTCTCGTGGCAACCGATGTTGCTGCGCGTGGCCTTGATGTGAATGATCTCACCCACGTGATCAACTACAACCTTCCCGATGAACCGGCAGCCTATACCCACCGCAGCGGGCGAACAGGACGAGCCGGACGCAAGGGAATCTCCATTGTGATCATTGCTTCCAGCGAGCAGTACAAACTGCGTCAGATCGAAAAAAAGATCAAAAAACAATTCATCCAGTGCAAAATTCCCACCGGAATGGAAATCTGCCAGAAACAGCTGGTCAGTCAGATAGACAGTGTGACCAGTGTAAGCGTTGATCATGACCAGATTGCCCCGCTCTACGACGAGATAGCGGAGAAACTGTCCCACCTCAGTCGCGAGGACCTGATCAAACAGTTTGTATCCCTTGAGTTCAATCGATTTCTCGACTACTACAAAAATGCCCCTGACTTAAACGTCAGCTCCCATACCAGGGTGAAAAGCGGCAGGCCCGAAAGAGGCAAAAGGGATGTCCGAAGGGATGTACACCCAAACAACAAATTCACCACATTCAGTATCAATGTTGGAAGACGTCAGGGAATCGTTCCCCAGGGATTAATTGGAAAGATAAATGAGATTCAGGATGTCGGTCGTATCAAGATCGGCCGCATTGATATCCTGCGCAACTCAGCCACCCTTGAAGCTGACAGCAGATACACTGCCCAGATACTCGGCGCTTTTCAGCATGCGGAGATAAACGGAAAAACCGTAAACATTGAGGTGGCAAAATCCGGTGCCAGCATAAAAAAATACCGGGGTAAACGCAAAGGGACATTTCACCGTAAAGGACGAAAGCCTCAGTCAGTCTGAGAGTTCCCCGCTTTCAGGGAGCCCGGCGCACAGATCCCATCGGTTCTGGATCTGCAACCAGAACCGATGGCATGTATCATTGTCACTCTTCCGTGCTGTCCGCACTCTTCCTGAGCTCTTCAACTTCACCTTTCAAAGCTTCAAGATCACTCTTTTTAGCCAGATCCATCTTATCAAGGAGCTGAACGACTTTCTCCTCGATCTGCTTCTGAAGCTCTTTGCGGGATTCATCGGAACGGGCCATGAGATCATCAACAAGAGCCTTTCCCTCCTGTTCACTCAACTTCCCTTTTTCCACAAAGTCTCTGGCAACTTCTTCAATTTTTTCCTTGGTCAGTGCGGCAACTCCAACACCTGTTAACAGTGTTTTCTTGACTAAATCAATCATCACTTCCTCCTTGTATTGTATCAAAAAACTCTCTGGCGACTGCGCTTGCCTCTTTCATACTTTTACTGTTCTGAACCCCAGTGGCAAAATGATGGCCAAAGGTGAAATTTGAACTGTAATAGTGAGTAAACTGTTTTAAACGCCCTAAACGCCTCTCAGGTAAAAAGCGCTCCTCCAGCAAGTCCATAAATCGAAAATAAACATCTTTGACATTAATTCCAGTGTATCCATTGAAATTATATATTTTTTTTGCAATATCAGCAAACAGCCACGGCTTGCAGACCGCCCCTCTTCCTATCATCAGACCATCGGCACCCGATCTCTCAAGACAGGTGGCAGC
>JAMOMO010000422.1 GCA_027067035.1 Desulfobulbaceae bacterium | reverse complement strand
GATGGTGTGGTCGCTCCCTTCGCGGGAGCGTGGATTGAAACACCGTGAGGACTGCTGAAACAATTTTGTCGAGCTTGTCGCTCCCTTCGCGGGAGCGTGGATTGAAACATCACTCTCAGGCCCTGTCCACTCTGGCACCGGAAGTCGCTCCCTTCGCGGGAGCGTGGATTGAAACCGCAAAACGTAAATTCGGCACCGGGGTGCTCGTTGTCGCTCCCTTCGCGGGAGCGTGGATTGAAACTGTGGCGTCGAAACCCCAAGTATTAAACTCAGTTTGTGTCGTTACAACAAATTGCAGGGCAATGGTCGTTGATACCAATTTATGTGTTGCAATTTCTGTTATCAACAGATTTTCATAAACAGATTGATCGGTTATCTGGAGGTGATAGATAAGTGCTATACGGTTGTTTCCTGTAGCATTCAGTAAATGCATATTGTTGCTCTTTTAGGATCTCGCATAGGGCGGCTTTCATGGCGCTGCTGTTTGTCGGGGTGATCAAAGCAGATCTGATATTCTGTCTTTGAATTCCTCAACAAGCTCCGTGGAGTTCATCTCTGTGGAAATACAGATAATCAGCTCAGAAATTTCGGAAATGTCAACGGTGCTTTTCGCTGCCCATCGTTCAAAGCAGTCAGTGTAGACCACGTCAGCAAGGGGGCCCACGGTTTTAAAAAGGGCTCCTTTTATGGTGTCGAGGGCCTGTGCTGTTTTCCGGCTTATGTACTCATTTTCCTTGTCTGAAGGGGGCGCAGCTACTTCCTGACGGGGAGGATTCCTGGCAAAATGCTCAAGCTCAGAGCGCAGCATCTGCGCAGTGGTGGCAACCAGTGATGTGTTGCTGCCTGGTTCACAGAAAATAAGCAGGATGCAGCTGTTGTCCACCACGGGAACGGCCAGGATATCAAACCTGTCATAGCGAATGGATAATGATTGTGGGTCAAGTCCTTTGACCTCAGCCATCTGCATCATTCTGCCAAGATTATTGCCTGCTTCGATAACCATTTCATCGGTGAATGTGTCGGGCAGGTTGGAGAAGAGAATACCGGTGTCCCTGGCCGATATGCAGGAGCCAAGTACCCCGGGAAGGACATTGAATTCGTTGAAGAGAGTATTCATTTTTATGGTAATAATCCTGATATCTTTTGTTTCACCCTGTATTTGTGACGAAAATTTACCAACAGATAATTGAGTATACCGACTCCAGGTCTTTTTTTGTCAATGCTGCCCGTTTTGCCGGACAGTTTCGGCAACCGGACGTCATGGATTCAGCGTCACGGATAGACCACTGTTTATCTGATTTGTTATCTCTGTAGCAGAACTGTGGGGGTCAAGTATCATACCGAGTATTTTACCGGATTTCGGCATGATCAGCAGTGAGCCGCCGTCTTTCAGCTGCATATGTATTCGACGGGGAGACTTTGTTCCCAGGGTATTTTTGAGATTACTGCTGGTGATGACACAGTAAATGACGAGCTCTTCCAGGGTCTGGTCGGGGGCAGAGTGAGCCACTGTTTTCCCGGCTCCATTCAGAAGGTAGAAGGAGCGTATTCCCCGGATCCCGGAGAGTATCTCTATTGTATTTTGATAGTCACTGTTCTCTTCGGTTTCGCTGGAAACATAGGTGATTGTCGGCTTTGTCGTTATTTCAGCCTGTTCATCCTGCTGTTTGGCAGCATTGAGGAGAATATAGCCAAGTGGGTGTTTGATCTCTTTGGGTCGTGAAACGGATTTGTCCAGAGCAATACTGGGGTCTTCCCAGGAAACAATTGTATAGGCAGCCTCAAGGCCATGGAGAGGGCCCTGTGTGGCATCTGTCAGTTCTCCGTCCGTGAAATAGAGGGTACCTGTTTCATCTCCCGACTGCACATGGACTCTGCAGCTGTGGTGTTCCTGCTCCAGCATCTGCAGAAAAGAGGCTATGGAGATACCATTTATGCCTCCGACGCCTTCTCTCTGCAGGGTATTACTGTTTTGTGTTGTGTCAGTCATTTTTACGAATTCAGGTAAAAAGAAACAGCATAATTGCCTTTTGGTCTTTCAGGCGAGTACACAGGACATGAACAGGTGAGAGAGCAAGCGATACGTAGTTCTGATCGCAGGTCCATTTTTCTGGCCAAAAGAATTGTCTCCTGTATGCGTTATGAAAAATGAAGGCTGCAAATGCTCGCAGATTCAGGTGTTAGATATAATCATTTAATCACAGGCTTTTCTAAATGTGAAAATCTTTTTCTGTTTTTACCGGAAAAAAGATGCAGGATACGGTATAAAAAGCGCTGAATGAAAAAGTTTTGCCGGCAGACACCCTGCAGGGCGAAACTGTCCGACAAACCGGATCGCAAATGAAAGGATAATGGATACAGTCACTGCGCTGCACCATCTGTTGCCTGATTGTTGTCACGGGTCCGGGGAGTAAACAGAAATAATCAGGAGCGAAAATTATGAAAGTTGTGGCTTTTTGTGGAAGTGCCAGAAAAGACGGGAATACAGCTCTTTTATTGCGTACAGTGCTTGCTGAACTTGATGCGGCGGGTGTGGAAACAGAGCTGATACAGCTGGCAGGGACAGAGATTCACGGCTGCACAGCCTGCCTTCAGTGTTTCAAAAGAAAAGACGGGCGCTGTGCTGTTGAAAAAGATTCTATTAACGACTTTCTTGATAAAATGAAGGAGGCAGACGCCATTTTGCTGGGATCTCCCACCTACTTTGCTGATGTCTCCACTGAAATGAAGGCGTTGATGGATCGCTGCGGCATGGTGAGTCGTGCCAATGATGATATGCTGAAACGAAAACTGGGTGCTGCTGTCGTTGCTGCAAGGCGTGCCGGTGCCATCCACGTTTTTGATACCATGAACCACTTTTTCCTCATCGGACAGATGATTGTTGTCGGCTCAAATTACTGGAACATAGGACTGGGTCGCGAAAAAGAGGAAGTGGCAAAAGATGAAGAGGGTATGAACACCATGAAGGTGCTGGGTCGAAACATGGCCTGGGTACTTGGGAAATTGAAGGATTAGGAGGGGTTTGTGGGGAAGCAGGTAACCATTCTGGTGGTTGATGATGAGCAGGTTCATCGCTATATGCTCTGTTCCATGTTCAAGGAGTGGGGCTGGAAGTGTGTGGAAGCTGATGATGGTCGTACTGCAGTTGAAGCCGTGGAGAAATTCTCCTACGATGCTGTACTCATGGATGTTCGAATGGCGCGGATGGATGGAATGGAGGCATTTTCCAGGATCCATGCCACTCATCCTGCTCTGCCGGTGATTATTATGACAGCCTATTCCTCTGTGGATGCTGCTGTTGAAGCTATTAAACATGGGGCTTATGACTATTTGACCAAGCCCCTGGATTTTGATCGTCTGCGGTTGACCCTTGAGCGGGCTGTGGATAAAAGACAGGTTGAGGAGCGGAAACAGGAGGTGCGGGAAACACCGCTGAAACCAGCATCCACCTCGATACTGGGAACTTCTCCGCTGATGCAGGAATTGCTTGAAATGATATCCTATGTGGCTCCCACTGAAGCCACAGTACTGATCAATGGTGAGTCCGGAACAGGAAAAGAGCTGGTTGCAGCAGAACTGCACAACAACAGTGACAGAAGTGACAGGCCATTCATCAAGGTGAACTGTGCGGCACTGGCTGAAAGTCTGCTGGAGTCGGAACTCTTTGGCCATGAAAAAGGCGCGTTTACCGGAGCGGATAAGCGACGGGAGGGGAAGTTTGTTCAGGCAGAAGGGGGGACTCTTTTTCTTGATGAGATCGGCGAGACATCCCAGGCCATGCAGGTGAAGATGCTGCGGGTGCTGCAGGAACACGAACTGCAGCGTGTGGGTGGTGAGGAGACCATTCACACTGATGCACGAATCATTGCTGCCACCAACCGTGATCTGGAAAAAGAGGTCAGGGAAGGAAATTTTCGTGAGGATCTCTACTACAGGCTGAATGTGGTTACGGTTGTGGTACCTCCGCTTCGTGACAGGAGAGAGGATATTCCCCTGCTGGTGGAGCATTTTGTCCGGAAATTTGCGGCAAAGAACAGGCGGGAAGTGGCTGGAGTAACACCGGAGTGTATGGAGTTGCTGCGTTCGTATTCCTGGCCCGGTAATGTGCGCGAGCTGGAAAATGCCATTGAACGGGGTGTGATACTCATGCGGGGAGAGTATCTTACCGAGAAGAGTCTGCCCCTTCCCATCCAGAAACAGGGGGCGGAGCAGATAAAGACGGGTGCCTCGGAAAATGGTTCCTCATCGCTTCAGGCCCAGGAAAAGGTTCTGATACTGAAGACCCTGGAAGAGACCGGGGGGAATAAAAGTGAGGCCGCAAGAAGACTTGGCATAACCCGCAAAACGCTGCAGAACAAACTGCACAAGTATGATGAATAATGACAATAGCATGACAGGGGTGAGCGCTGGTTGACTCCATGACACTGCTATGGTAATGAAACAAGCCTGAAAGGCTGAAAGAGAAAGGCTGAAACCGGAAAACAGAGACTGTGGCTCTGTTTTTTTCTTCTGTCTTCAGCCTGAGATTTTTCAGTCTACATAAATGGAGCTAAGTGAATGAGGACAGATATAGTCCATATAGGGGCAGGTGAGCTGACATACGAGATTCGTAATATCGTGGAAGTCGGCATGAAACTGCAGAATCTGGGGCTCAGTACCAACTGGGAAAATATTGGCGATCCCATCATGAAGGGGGAGGAGATCCCTCTCTGGATGAAGGAGATTGTTTCTGATGCGGTTATGCAGGATGCCACCTATGGCTATTGTCCAACCAGGGGAGTTCTCTCCACCCGTGAGTTCATTGCAGCGGAAACCAACAAGCGGGGCGGGGCTCAGATTGACCCGGAGGATATTCTCTTCTTCAACGGCCTTGGAGATGCCATCTCCAAGATTTTCGGTTTTTTGAAAAGGACTGCCCGGGTACTGGTTCCCACACCAAGCTACACAACCCACTCTTCAGCTGAAGCAGCCCATGCCGGGGATAAACCTCTGACGTATATTCTTGATCCCAACCATCACTGGTATCCTGATCTTGATGATCTTGAAAAATCCATCAAGTACAACCCTGCCGTGGCCGGAATCCTGATTATTAATCCCGATAATCCCACGGGAGCGGTTTATCCTACCCATATTCTCGAATCCATTGTCGAGCTTGCCAGACGCTATGACCTGTTTATTGTCTGTGATGAGGTCTATCATCATATTGTCTATAACGGAACATCAACATCGCCCCTCTCTGATGTGATCGGTGATGTCCCGGCCATTGCCATGCGTGGTGTCTCCAAGGAGATGCCGTGGCCTGGTTCTCGCTGCGGCTGGATTGAGGTGTATAACGGGGACAAGGATCCCATGTTTTCCAAATATATCCAGTCCATCCTGAATGCCAAGATGGTGGAGGTCTGCTCCACAACACTTCCGCAGTCTGTCTATCCGGCGGTTGTGCAGCATCCGAAATATCAGGGCTATCTTGAAGAGCGTATCCGCCGCTACGAAAAGTTCTCCAACATTGCCTACGACTGCCTGAAGGATGTGAAAGGAGTACTTGTCAATCGTCCCAATGGTGCTTTTTACATGAGTGTCTGTTTTGAGGACGGGGCCCTGACCCATTCCCAGAGTCTGCCCATCGAAAACAGTGAGGTGCGTACCATGGTGGAATCGCTGGTGGCTCCGGAAGGAACGTCAGTGGACAAGCGTTTTGTCTATTACCTGCTGGGGGCAACAGGGGTTTGTGTGGTTCCGCTGACTTCTTTTGCAACGGATCTTCAGGGATTCCGGGTGACACTGCTGGAACGTGATGAAGCTGTCTTTCGCAAGGTCTTTGAGACCATTGCCATCTCCATCAAACAGTATCTGAACAGTTAAGCGATGTTTCAGTCTTATTACCCTCCACGGGAGGGGTTGTCATAGCACTCGTCAGTGGTAACACAGGGGGCTTGAAAAAGAGTCAGCTGAAGCTGCTGGAGCGTCTTGGCGGAAAGCGTGGAAACAGGGATGATGTTATCAGTCCTGAAATGGCCCGCAGTCTCTGCCAGCTTTCCCTGGAGATGAACCGGCAGATAGGCCTGTTGCTGCAGCGTTCAGGGAAAGTTGAAGCGGTTATTGTTGGTGATTTCCGGGGGATCATGATTCCTCAGCTGTCTCATATCAGGAGCAGAGGACGTTTAAAAGGGCTGCGTCTGGTGCACACCCACCTGGCCGGTGAGGATATCAGTGATGAAGATCTCATGGATCTC
>JAMOMO010000421.1 GCA_027067035.1 Desulfobulbaceae bacterium | reverse complement strand
AAGCTGACCGATGTTGATCCCGGCCGCATCGGCCACCCGTTTGAATTCAAGCTGTGCCGTGTCGCCGAGGAGTTTCAGGGCACGTTTGGGGTCTTTGACGCCGGGCAGCTGGACCACAATCTCAGATTCGCCCTGGCGGATAATCACCGGCTCGGCCACACCAAACTGATCAATTCTGTTTCTGATGATTTCAAGGGACTGCTCAACCGCGTGGGTTCGGATAAAATCTATTTCAGAATCCTTGAGAGTGACTGTGATTTTTGGAAAAGAGCCCTCTTTGGCATCCACCTTCACGTTGATCTCGGGAAAACTGTCCTTTACCAGCTGGTTGACTGTATCAACAGCCCCGGAGTTCGGCAGGGTAAAGAGAACGACACCGGGGTCGGATTTTGTGCGGACCGCACTGATTCCCTTGTCCCTTAAGATGTCTTTCAGTTCATTGGCGGCGAGTTCCAGGGAGTCTTCTTCTGCTTTATCTAAGTTGACCTTGAGAACGAGGTGCATGCCGCCCTGAAGATCAAGTCCCAGCCGCAGTCCTTCCGGGGCCATGTACTTTGCCCACCAGTCAGGGGTCGAGCTGTAAAATGATGGAATAATGGTGACTACAGAGAGCGCAATGAAGAAGATGAGCGCCGAGATTTTCAGCTTCAGTGATGTATTCATTCAGGATCCTGGAATAAAAGGCTACTGGTTGAGTATGGATGATGATTTCATTGGATAAAGCAAACAGATTATACTGTACTGCCTGAATCTTGCAAGGTTTCAGGCGGATTATTTTTGTATTTACTCCATGCTGTTTTCCCGGCGATAAACCATGTTCATGAACAGGGGAATTTACAGAGCTGTTACGGCTTCAGGTTGATGGCGGATGCGTGACAGGCCGCCCCGAATCCGTTGTCGATGTTTACCACGGCAAGTCCGGGGGCGCAGCTGTTGAGCATGCCGAGGAGCGCGGCAATCCCGCCGAAACTGGTACCGTAGCCAACAGAGGTGGGTACTGCCACCACCGGGCAGCTGCACATCCCGCTTACCACGCTTGGCAGTGCGCCTTCCATACCGGCAACAACAATGATAACGGTTGCGGAGCTGATGGCCTCCTGCTGATTAAAGAGGCGGTGCAGCCCGGCAACCCCGGCATCATAGTGGCTGACGACCGGATTGCCAAGGCTCTCTGCAGTGATCCGTGCCTCTTCGGCTATGGGGATATCGGATGTCCCTGCACAGAGGATAACGATGGTTCCCCGACAGCGGCCGGGGGTGGCCGGCGGCACATTGCAGGAGAGCATGGCAGCCTGTTCATGGTAGTGAATCTGCGGCAGGGCTTCACGGATATGTGCGGCTTTTTCAGGGGAGACCCGGGTTGCCAGAAACAGTGAGTTGTGGTCGAGAAAGGTCTTTGCTATATCAACTATCTGCTCACTGGTTTTGGAGGCGCCGTAGATCACCTCAGGGATGCCTGTTCTGAGGCTTCGGTGATGGTCGATGCAGGCGTCTTTGATGAACTGCCCCGGCAGGTGACGCAGTTTGTGCAGGGCCTGTTCTATGCTGCAGTCTCCCTGCTGTACGCCGTGTAAAAGTTCCTGAATACTGTCCTGATTCATGGTCACCAGTTTAGAGTGGAAAGTTGAAGGTGAAAAGTTTAGAGTAGCACTATAATCATTATCCTGAATGAAGCGAAAGTTTTCCCATTATATTCTCTAATTTTTGAAGGAGTTTCCTGTATGAGCGATGTAAACCTCCCGGACTATATAAACTATCTGCAGCAGAAGAGCAGTTATCCTCATCCCGCTCCAGACATCAGTCTGGTCCAGACCCATATTTCCTTTGTGCTGCTTGCCGGTGATTCTGTCTACAAGTGGAAAAAACCCGTGGATTTCGGATTTCTTGACTTTTCCACTCTGGAAAAGAGGAAATATTACTGTGAGCAGGAACTGCTTCTCAATCGCAGGCTCTGCCCGGATCTCTACAAGGAACTGGTCACCGTCACAAAGGATGCCGAAGGCTTTTGTCTCAATGGCAGTGGTGAGGTGCTGGAGTATGGCATCAGGATGGCCCGGATGGATGAGTCCAGAATGATGGGTCGGGTCATGGCTGCAGGAGAGCTTGAAAAAAGACACCTTGATCTCATCATCGAGCAGCTGGTTCCCTTTTATGAGGCCGCAGCGGGTGACGGAGAGATCAGGGACTTTGGCCGGGCAGAATCCGTTTCCGTGAATGTCCTTGAAAACTTTGAGCAGACCGAGGGCTTTGTTGGTAACGGTGCCATAACAAGGGCCCGGTTTGATACAATCGTCAGCTATTCAAAAGAGTTTCTCGGTCACGGGGATCGTTTTCAGAAACGCATCGATGCCGGAAAGATACGGGATTGTCACGGGGATATGCATTCGGCAAATATCTGTCTCTCAGATCCTGTGTATATCTTTGACTGTATCGAATTCAATGAGCGTTTCCGATACACCGATGTGGCGGCAGATGTGGGGTTTCTGGCCATGGATCTCGACTTTCACGGACTCTCTGATCTGTCCGACTACTTCATCAGGGAGTTTGTGGAAAAATCAGGTGACCGGGGATTGATGGAAATGCTCAACTTTTACAAATGTTATCGCACCTATGTACGGGCCAAGATTGCCCTGTTCACTGCCAGTGATCCGGCGGTGGATGACACGACAAAGGCCGCCTGCATTGAACAGGCACGAAAACACTTTCTGCTGGCGGAACGGTATGCAACGTCCTGAAAAGCTTCTCTTGGTCTTTTTCGGCATGATTGCCACCGGAAAGAGTTACCTGGCCTCCGCCTGGGCCGGACAGTACAGTCTTCCCTGTTATAACTCTGACCGGGTGCGTAAAGAGCTTGCGGGATTGCGTCCTGAAAACGGCCGCAGAGAGGCCGTTGATCAGGGAATATACAGTCCGGAGTTCAGCAGGCGTACCTATGACGCGCTCATTGAATATGCCGGAAGGCATTTTATCAGGGATCCGCTGGCTGCGGTGGTTCTTGACGGCTCTTATCAGTCCCTGGCAGAGCGGGAGCTGCTGCGTTCTCGTTTTGCCGAAAAGGTCCGGCTGGAGTTTGTCCACTGCACCTGTTCGGAGGAGGTGGTCAAAAAGCGTCTGGAAATTCGGGCCAGTGACCAGACAGCGGTGTCTGATGGAACCTGGGAGATTTATCTGGCCCAGAAAAAACGTTTTGAGCCGGTGACCCCGGAGGAACGGGTTCTGGAACTGGATACTGACGCGCCGGTGGAGGAGCTGATGCAGAGGGTCTCAAGGGCAGTACTGGACTGATCCTCGCATCTTTTCCAGGCCGGGTTCATGTGCTTCCGGCCCTGCTTCTGTGCACAGCGGTATCGCTGTTTTAATTAATGCGTAAATCTGGTATCGTTGTAGGTTGATCAGTCAGTGAAAGTAGTGCTAAGAAAAATTAAGCTCATGAATAAAAGGTGTACCATGGCAACACGAATTTATATATTACGCTTTCCCAAAGAGACCAGCAGCGAGCCCATCATTTACCAGCTGGTGAAACAGTACGATGTGGAGTTCAATATCCTGAAAGCTGATATTCTTCCCCAGCGGGAAGGGGTAATGATCCTTGAACTGAAGGGGCCAAAAGACAAGGTGTCTTCCGGACTTTCCTATCTGAAATCCTTTGGAGTGACGGCAGAGCGACTTGCCGCTGCCATAAACCGTGATGATGAAAAGTGTTTTCAGTGCGGAGCCTGTACCGGTATCTGTCCTGTTGGTGCACTTTTTATCCAGCGTCCGGGAATGGAGGTTATTTTTGACCCTGACAGGTGTACCGGATGTTCTCTCTGTGTACCCATCTGCCCGGTGCGGGCCATGGAGGTTGCTCCTGTTTCCGAGGTGCTGGCTGAGGCGGCCAGAAAGAAGATAGTCACCTGAGAGCGACAGGGTTCTGCTATGAAGGTATGGGTGGATGCGGATGCCTGTCCGGTGGTGATTAAGGAGATTCTCTTTAAAGCGGCAGCACGAACCGGGGTGAAGACGGTCCTTGTTGCCAACAGGCCCATGAAGGTCCCTGCCTCTTCTTTCGTCTCATCTGTTCTGGTGTCAGCCGGTGCTGATGTGGCTGATGCAGAAATTGTGAAGAGGCTGAATCGGGGTGATCTGGTGATCACCGCTGATATTCCCCTTGCCGCTGATGTGATAGCAAAAGGCGGTCATGCATTGAACCCCCGTGGTGAATTATACTCGGCTGAAAGTATCGGCTCCCGTCTCAGTATGCGGGATTTTATGGATGAGCTTCGTGCCGATGGTATTGATACCGGTGGACCTCCCGCTCTGAATAAGGCTGACCGGCAGGCGTTTGCAAACAGGCTTGACTCGTTTCTTTCGGCCCATGCTCCAAAGATAAAAAACGCTGGTCGCAAGACCGCTCCTCCTCCCTGGTAGGGGTAATAAAGGGTATCCTGAACAAGTGAAAAACAGAAAGGCATTCAAAAGTCCGCCCAAGAGATTTCAACCCGGAGGATTGCCGGTTGTCCATGAAGACCATGATATTCTGGTTGTGGACAAAAGGGCCGGAATTTCAGTGGTAAGTGCTGCAAAAGAGCGGGAAAAAACGGCACATTATCTCCTTGGTGACTATGTGCGCAAAGGCAATCCCAAGTCGAAAAACAGAATTTTTGTTGTGCACCGGCTTGATCGAAAAAGTTCAGGGCTGCTCCTTTTTGCAAAAAGCGAAGAGGTGAAACGTGTTCTGCGGGATCAGTGGCAGGACTGTGTGAAGAAATGTTCTGTGGTGATCCGTGGCAGGCTGGCTGAAAAGCAGGGGGAGGTATCAACATACCTTGCTGAAAACAGTATCCATAAAATGTATTCCGTAAACAGTCCGGCAAAGGGACTGCTTGCCAGAACCGGGTATAGAGTGCTCAGGGAATCGGAAAAGTACAGTCTCCTGGAAGTGGAACTGCTGACTGACAGGAAAAATCAGGTCCGGGTCCATTTTGCCGAACAGGGCTGCCCGGTGGCAGGGGATAAAAAGTACGGGGGCAAGGATGGTCAGATAAAACGCCTCTGCCTCCATATGGCATCCATTGAAATGGTGCACCCGGTCACCCGGGAGGCAATGACATTTGAATCAAAGACCCCCGGCTATTTTTACTCACTCGTCTCATCCCATGGTTGAAAAACAGGCCAACAATCCCCTGCACGGAATAACTCTGGAAGTCATGGTCAGACAGCTTGTGCAATGGTACGGCTGGGAAAGACTGGGGCAGCGAATAACAGTAAAGTGCTTCACCACAAACCCTTCCGTGAAATCCAGTCTCAAATTTCTGCGCAGGACTCCCTGGGCCAGGAGCAAGGTGGAAAGGCTCTATCTTGCCACCGGGAAGAAACGGCAGTACCGAAAATAGCAGAAGAGCCTCTTTTTTGATTGTTTTTGCAGCTCTTGTGCTTATGATTGTCTCCATGGGAATGTATCTCAGGAGTGTGTTGTCTTCCAGCCAGTTGCGGTGGAGGATTGAAGTCTGATAAAAAAAACATGGAGAAAAAGTATGTCAGGATGTCCAAGTTGTGGTTCCGCAGATAAGCATGGTTCGCAGGGCGGACCGTTTGCAACCGGCCGGGAGCTGGTTGAATTTGTATATAATGCCCATGGAGGCACTGTCAGGGATCAGCTGATAGAAGGTGGCGGCTATGAGACGAACTGCCAGGGATGCGGTGCGGCATTTACCCTGACAACATTCGTCGGGGTCTGCCCGGAATGCGGCGGGGTACATGCCATTGCCCCTGTTCATAAGAGTGCAGAGCATATCCAGTATGCCGGAAAGGACTTTACAATTTAGACCTTCTGCATTCTTTGCCGCAGATCTATTTTTTTTGTGAGGGTGGAGTCGTTGCGGCTTCATCCTCATCCGAGTTAAACAGTGCCCAATCAGGCAGCAGGGTGTCTTTGAACCAGGATGAGAGGTTGAATCCCGGCGGGTCACCTGCCTGCAGTCGCTGCAGAAGTTTTCGTGCCTTTGGTGTTATTGTGGCATCCGGATAGGTGTTTATCAGATATTGCAGTCTGGTCTGAGCCTGGTCATATTTCTCAGTTCTGAGATAAAACTCAACAACAAAATATTCGTGGTTTACCAGAAACTCATTGGCGGCACGGATCCGTGCCCGGGCTTCACTGCTGTATGGTGATTCCGGGAAGGCCCTGAGGAGTTTTGAAAACTCTTTAATGGCATTGTCTGCTCCGCTGGTGTCCCGGTCGATACGGTCAATCTGCTGGTAGTAGCACATGGCAACCTGGTACATTACGTAAGGAATGGCTTCGTTGGTGGGGTGGCGTTCCTCGAATTCCCGGTAGAGGACCAGAGCTTCCTCGTAATTTTCCATGTAATAGTTGCTGTCCGCTCCTTTCAGCTGTGCAAGCATTGCCTCGGGGCTGAAGGGATAGTAGTCCAGAATTTCGTCAAAGGCCTTCCGCGCCTTGTAATAATTGCCCTTGTTCAGCTCTTCAATTCCTTTGCCTGCAAGGGTCTGGGCGGAGAGGCGAACATCCTGACCATCCTCGTCTCCTTCTCCGAAAAGGGATTGTATCTGGGCGCATCCTCCCAGTGAGAGGAGCAATACAGTGATCAGGCCGAGCCTGAGAGAGAGTTGTGCGAGTGAAACGCGCCTGGTGGCTTGTCTGGAACGGGACGTCATAATAGTTGACTCAGCTGAGATTGGTAAGATATTGTTCGGCGGCAAGCACTGCGGTGGCTCCTTCCCCTGCTGCATTGATTACCTGTCGTACTTCTTTACTGCGGATATCACCTGCGGCCATGACTCCAGGGACAACGGTCCGGGTTTCCTGATCAGTGGGGATGAATCCGCCCTCATCGGCCTTGAGGACATCAAGGGGCAGCATGTCGTTGTTCGGCAGTACCCCGATGAGAACAAAGATACCGTCAACGCTCAGTTCCGATGTTGTCTGGTCTCTGTTCAACAGCTGGAGTTTCTCAACACCATCAGTTCCAATGATCTCAGTTACAGTGGTATTCCATATAAAATCGATCTTGGGGTTGGCAAAGGCCTTTTCCTGAAGGATTTTTGTGGCCCGCAGCTCGTCACGTCGATGGATGACGGTAACCTTGTCGGCAAATTTGGTGAGATGAGCAGCTTCCTGTATGGCAGTGTTGCCTCCACCCACAACTGCCACATGCATATTGCGGTAGAAGGGGGCGTCACAGGTTGCGCAATAGGAGACACCTTTTCCGGTCAGTTCTTTTTCCCCGGGAACTCCAAGGGGACGTGGGCGTGCTCCGGTGCAGATGATCAGGCAGTCACAACTGAGACTGTCACCATTGTCCAGTTCCAGCCTTTTTACAGTTTCACTGAGTTCAATGGAGGTGACGTTGGCAAACATGGAGTTCAAATCAAACCGTTTGGCCTGGGCCAGTATCTTTTCGGCAAGTTCAAAGCCGGATATACCGTCAGGGAACCCGGGGTAGTTGTCGATCCAGTCGGTGAGAAGAATCTGTCCGCCCTCAGCACCTTTTTCGATGAGAAGGTGATCCATACGTGCCCTGGCTGCATAGAGTCCAGCCGTGAGTCCGGCTGGTCCACCACCAAGGATAATCAGGTTGTGATGAGTGTTGGCCATGGAATAAGAGTGTTTCCTTAAAGGTTAACAATCAGGCTCGGGAGGATGAACTGTACCCAAAGCCTGATTGCTAATGATTAGAGTGCTTTTTCAATGAGCTCAATGAGCTGGGCCTTACCAACTGCACCGGTTACCTGGTCGACTTTTTCTCCGCTCTTGAAAAGAATCAGGGTGGGGATGGCGCGAATGCCGAATTTTCCGGGTGTTGCAGGGTTGTCATCAACGTTCATTTTGACAATGCTTACCTTTCCGTCATATTCATCAGCCAGGGCCTCAACGACCGGACCGATGGCTTTGCAGGGTCCACACCATGGAGCCCAGAAATCCACAAGGCATGGGGTATCTGAGCTGATTATTGATTCAAAATCAGCATCGCTGACGTCTTTAACTTTATCACTGGCCATTGTTTTTCTCCAATATGAGTGGGATTTATGATCGTCTTCATAAAAAGACAAAAAATATTTGTTCGATTATTGCAATGTACCCGCTGCAGTTTTTCATGACAAGAAAAATATGAGCGGGATTTAAGCAGGTTCACAGCATGTTTCTGCATACAATGTGTATAAATTGAAAAAGATCAAGGCGGGAAGCTGTTTGACAGTTTTTTACAAGTCGTGGTATGTTCTATTTTTCTTGAAGCTGCGAGCCACTGCGTGGGCAGTGGTGTCTGTGAAAATATAAATATGGGAGTCAAAATGAATACAACTATTTCCGGAAAAATGTTTGAGATGGCCAAAAAAGTGATCCCCGGCGGGGTGAGCAGTCCGGTCAGGGCGTGTCGCTCAGTTGGTTGCGACCCCGTGTTTATTCAGAAGGCCAAGGGATCAACTGTATATGATGTTGATGGAAATGAATATATTGATTTTGTCTGTTCCTGGGGGCCGATGATCCATGGCCATGCACCCGATGAGATTGTGGCGGCCGTGAAGGAGACAGCAGGTGAGTCCACGTCCTTTGGGGCGCCCACCACCAAGGAGATGGCCCTTGCCACAATGGTGGTTGAAGCCGTGCCTTCCCTTGAAAAGGTTCGCTTTGTGAGCTCGGGAACTGAGGCAACGATGAGTGCGGTGCGTCTGGCCCGCGGTTATACCGGCCGGGATGTTATTGTGAAGTTTGACGGCTGCTACCATGGTCATGCAGACTCTTTTCTGGTGAAGGCGGGTTCCGGTGTGATAACCCTTGGTATTCCGGGCAGCCCGGGGGTCCCTGAGGATATTGTGAAAAACACCATTTCAATTCCCTACAATGACGATGAGGTACTTGAAAAGACTCTCCGTGACAAGGCAGATTCTATTGCCTGTGTGATTGTGGAACCGGTTGCCGGAAATATGGGCTGTGTTGCCCCGTCAAAGACCTTTCTTCAGAAACTCCGTGATCTCACCGCGGAACTGGGCATCGTCCTTATCTTTGATGAGGTGATCACCGGCTTCAGGCTCGCCTATGGTGGTGCACAGGAGTTCTATAATATCATGCCGGATCTCACCTGTCTTGGAAAGATCATCGGCGGGGGATTGCCTGTTGGCGCCTACGGCGGCAAGGCAGAGATCATGGATCAGATCGCTCCGGACGGACCGGTGTATCAGGCAGGAACCCTTTCCGGAAACCCTCTGGCCATGGCTGCCGGTATCGCCAACCTGAGAATGTTGCAGCGCCAGGATTTCTACAAGGAACTCAATGAGAAGGCCGAGTTTTTTGCCGCTGGGTTGAACAGGGCGGCTGAAGAGGCTGGAATTCCAGTGACCCTGAACAGGGTGGGTTCTCTTATGACAGGTTTCTTCACCGACAGTCCGGTGACGGATTTTAACTCTGCCATGAAATCAGATACTGAACGCTACGGCACTCATTATCGCCAGATGTTGAGTAAAGGGATTTACCTTGCTCCCTCCCAATTTGAAGTTGCTTTTATTTCAGCAGCTCATGGTCAGGAAGAGCTGGAAAAAGCCATAAAAATGACTGAATGGTCATTCAAAAAATTGGCTGAAAAGTAAAAAAATCGTTGACTTTGGCGGGTGGGCATGCTAACAAATTTGATCGTTTGCCACAGAGTTTTCAGAGTTATACGGGGTGGTGACAAAAATGGCTAAACTCAGTACCGAGATGATCGATCTGCTTGGAAATTACGGGCATATCGGATTTACCTTTGTGGCTGCTATCTTCATAGGCCTGGGAGGCGGTATCTATCTGGATGAGCATTTCTTTGATGGAAGCACCTCACCCTGGTTCACATTTATCGGGCTGGCCTTTGGGATAGGTGCCGGGTTTAAGAGTTTGTTTGATATTCTGCGAACTCCCGCCGCCAGGACAAAGGATAAGGACCCGGAAGGTTGACAGACTGTGCTTGATATTTCTCTTAGACAGGTACAGCTCTTGAGCGTGGCCTTTCTGGTGCTGCTGACAGGCGGATCGTGGATGATCATGTCCTGGCCTTTTGCCCAGTCAGTACTGGTGGGAGGTGTGATAGCCATTGCGAGTTTTTTTTCAGGGCACCGCGATATTGCCTCATTCTTGAAAACCTTTGAACCTCCAAAAGAGGGAGAGGAAAAAAAGAAAGGTAGCGGCAAGTCCGTTTACATTATTAAATTTTGGCTCCGGCTGGCATTGATTGCCGTGATCCTGCTCTTCTTTATCAGAAGCGGCAGGGCCGACGTGATCGGATTGCTGCTGGGGTTATCAACTGTAGTTTTTGCCATTATTCTGACAACGCTCAGTGTGGCAGGACGCTACTTTTTAAGCAGGAAAGGGTAAGAGGGAGAGTTATGGAACATCCGATACTATTTATTTCAATTATTCTGGAGAAGTTAGGGCTGCCGATTCCACATGGTCCCATAGGAAATACACTTCTGGAAAAACTTTGTGAACCGTATATGACCTATACCTGGTTCGTTATGATTTTTCTGGTGGTGGTTGGCAAGCTTACTCTCAGTAACATTGAGATGATTCCCGGCAAGGGACAGAATTTCTGGGAACTGCTCATTGGTGGAATGTATGATTTCTTCAATGACAACATGGGTAGCGAGCTTACTGAAAAGCTGTTCCCCATGATTGCAACATTTGCACTCTACATCGCAGTGGGTAATCTCATTGGTCTTATTCCCGGTTTCATGTCTCCCACTTCATCCATCAATACCACTCTGGCTCTGACCATCATTGTCTGGATAACCCATCATATCATCGGTCTTCGTGCACATGGGCTCGGCTACATTAAACATTTTCTCGGACCCATTCCGGTGCTTATTCCGCTGATGCTGCCCATTGAGCTTATCAGTAACGTTGCCCGTCTGCTCTCACTCTCCATTCGACTTTTCGGTAACATCATGGCAAAAGAGACGCTGCTCGGTATTCTCTTTATGCTGGCCGGTGCCTATTTTGCGCCACTGCCAATTATGCTGCTTGGTGTGCTTGTTTCTCTGGTTCAGGCCATGGTTTTTGTTCTGCTCACCGTTGTATACTTCGGTCAGTCCAACGAACATGCCCATTGATCAGGAGAGAATGCAGAAGATTTAAGGAAACACAAATTTTTCATATAGTAGGAAGAAGGCCAAAACAACTCAACTTTTTTTAGGAGAAACACAATGGAATCAAATGCTTTAATGCTCGGACTTGTATGTATCGGTGCTGGACTTTCAATTGGACTTGCAGGACTTGGAGCCGGTATTGGTATCGGTAACGTTGGACAGGGTGCCACCATGGGTCTTGCCCGTAATCCCGAAGTACAGCCCAAACTGATGGTTTTCATGATCCTTGGTATGGCTCTTGCTGAGTCCTGTGCTATTTACGGACTGGTTGTTTCCCTGATCCTGCTTTATGCGAATCCTTTGATTGGCTAATTCAGTTTCAGTCAGGTCCGGATACTGCCGCAGGTGGTATCGCGACCATTGATTTGAGAAAGGCTGCAGAGAAATCTGCAGCCTTTTTGCGTTTATGAGAATCATCTGAATCCGTGAGCGTCCGCTGGCAAAACTGTACTGCAGAGTGAGGGGTAAAACCGGACCGCTCTTAACAGGAAAACAGCAAAAAAACTGTATTTATACTATTTGTACTTGATTTTCGTTAACGGATTCAGGAGACTGCCATACTATGGATATTATGAAAGATGATATAATTGTTCACCCGGGGCGCGGGGTTCGGGAGAAGTCGATTCCGGACTGCGGGCTCCTGCTGGTGAACCCCACAGAGGCCCGAAATTGTGCCAGAATTCTTCTTGAGCGGGGTGGGGAACAGCGATTTCTGTTTCACTCGGATCTGGTTGTGAGTCCGGCTGATGACTTCTTTGTGGCCGGTCCCTCAGTGGGCGCTCCCATGGCTGCCATGGTGCTTGAAAAACTTATTGCACTGGGTGCAGGAAGCGTGGTGATGGCAGGGTGGTGTGGTGCCGTGGATTCTGCTGTCACGGTCGGAGATACGGTGCTGGGCGGACCGGGCTACCCTGGTGAAGGGACATCGCGATATTACAGTGACAGTGAGGTGCATCATCCATCATCAAGGCTGCTGGAGAGTATGGGGAATCTTCTGGATCTTCCGTCTCCGGTACCCATCTGGAGCACCGACGCCCCCTACAGGGAGTCCAGGAGGATGCTGAGCGCACTTTCCCGGAAATACGGTATCTCTGCCGTGGATATGGAATACTCGGCCCTGTGCGCCGTTGCGGCCCACAGAGGGATAGATTTTGCCGCACTCTTTCTGGTGTCCGATGAACTCTGGAAGGATGAGTGGTATCCCGGTTTCAACGGAAAGGTATTTAAGAGAAAGAGTAAGGCTCAACTGAAACTGCTGATGAACTCCATCTCGCGATTATCGGCAAAAAAGGAGAAGTGATAATGTCCAGTTTTCATCTTGTGAGTCTTGGCTGTGCCAAAAATCTTGTTGATTCCGAAGTGATGCTAGGGCTTCTCCAGGAAAATGGCTGGGAACTGTGTGATGACCCTGCCGCGGCTGAGGTGCTTATAGTGAACACCTGTGGTTTTATTCAGCCTGCAGTGGAAGAGGCCATTGAAGTGATCCTTGAAATGGGTGCTTATAAGCAGGATGATCCATCGAAGTTCCTGGTGGTTACCGGTTGTCTGGTTCAGCGTTACCTGTCAGATCTTGAAAGAGATCTCCTTGAGGTGGATCTTTTTGTGGGCACCGAAGGGGTTGCGGACATTGCCACATTACTTGGCAGGCTCATTGATGGAAAGCAGGAAAAAAAGACCTTTTGTCCCGACCGCTTTCTTATGAATGCCTCCCTGCCTCGCACCGTTTCCACTCCGTTTTTCAGGAGTTCAGTGAAAATCACCGAAGGCTGCAGTAATCGCTGTACTTACTGCATGATTCCTTCCATCAGGGGCGATCTTCGTTCAAGGGAGATTGAAGATATCATTGAGGAGATGAAACGTCTTGAAGGTGCGGGCGTCAAGGAAATATCTCTTATTGCCCAGGATATAACTGCATACGGCAATGATTTGGACAGTTCCTCACATCTCATGGCACTGCTGGAGCGTATCCTCAGCGAGACACGTTTTCCCTGGCTTCGTCTCATGTATCTTTATCCTTCAGGAGTTCCTGATGAGCTTTTTGCGCTCATGAAAGGAGAGGAGCGTATACTTCCCTACATGGATATTCCTTTTCAGCATGTCTCGGATTCGATCTTAAAAAAAATGCATCGCCGTTATGGCTATGAGGATCTCTGTCACTTTGTTGAAAATATCCGTTCCGCGGTTCCTGATATTGCTCTCAGGACAACAATGATGGTAGGTTTTCCAGGGGAGACAGAGGCTGATATTCTGCAGCTGGAGGGATTTCTCAAGCAGTACCGGATTGATCATGTGGGGGTGTTTTCCTATACCAATGAGGAGGGTGCCCGATCAGAGTTTTATGAACAGCAGTGTCCGGAAGAGTTGAAACAGGAGCGGATGAACAGGATTCTTGAATTACAGGCCGGGATATCCGAAGAGATACTGCAGAAGTATGTGGGTCGGACGGTGCCGGTTCTTGTTGAAGGTCTCAGCAGAGAAACGGATCTGCTGCTTGAAGGGAGAACTGTGTATCAGGCTCCGGAAATAGACGGATGCGTCTATATAAACGATGGCACTGCCAGCCCCGGTGATATCGTAAAGCTACGTATCACCGAAGCGCAGATATATGATCTTGTGGGGGGGATTGTCTGAAGCGGGGGGGAAAGATGGTGCTATTTACCTCCGTTCACCTGTTCCCGTAGATCTTTTCCAACTTTGAAGAAAGGAAGTTTTTTTGGCTTTACCTTGATTTTTTCACCGGTTTTCGGATTACGTCCCTCGTAGGAGCCGTAATTCTTGATGACAAAACTTCCAAAACCCCTGATTTCAATACTGTCTCCCTGAGCCAGTGCCTCGGTCATGGTTTCGATGATGGTGTTGGTAATTGCCGCAGCCTCCCGGTGTGGAAGATCGATGTCCTGGGACAAAGCTTCAATTAACTCAGATTTGTTCATGCTGGCTCCTGTGCATTCAAGGCGAATATCGTTGTTGGTACAATATTCAGAAAAAAAAGAAATTACTCAATATCAAGCGCGATCAAATACCTTTCTCAAAAAAAGGCACTGGGAAAATAAACTTGCACCTATTTAACGTGCATATCTATGATCTTAACAGATAACTAACCAAATTTAATCAGCTATTTTTTTGTTTGTAAAGGACTTTTTTTTGAAAAAATCTTTTTTATGTCATTTTGCTGGAGAAACCTGAATTCTCCAGGTTCCAGATTGCTGAGGCCAAGCCTGCCATAGGCCAGCCGCTTAAGGGATTGCACCGGATGTCCCACTGCCTGGAACATCTTTTTTACCTGCCGTTTGCGTCCTTCATGAATGGTTATAATAACTACACAATTTTGCTTGTATTTACGTTTTATCCGTAATCTTGCAGGTGCTGTCTTTTTCTTTTCAAGGATAATGCCTTTTTCAAGAGACCGAAGTGAATTCGGAGACGGGACTCCCCGAACCGTTGCCTCATAGGTTTTGTGGACCTCATTGCTGGGGTGCAGAATACTCTGTGCGAGGGCACCGTCGTTGGTCAAAAGAAGTGCACCTTCCGTGTCAAGATCGAGTCTGCCAACGGGAAAAACCCGTTCCCGAACACCGCGCAGCAGCGAACTGACGATGGGGCGTCCCTGGGGGTCGGAGAGGGTGGTCACGTATCCCCTGGGTTTATTGAGAAGAATATAAACGGTTTTCTCTTCCGGGGTGACTTCCCGGTTGTCAAAAAGTACTTTTTGTTTTCCGGGTATAATCTGCTGCCCCATGGCGGTAATGACTTTGCCGTCAACCTTGACCCGGCCCCGGGCAATGTACTCCTCGGCTTTTCTCCGTGAGGCGACCCCGGCGCTGGCAAGGAATTTTTGCAGGCGAATCGGCTTTTCCATTTTCAGCGCAGGTTTCCGGGGAGTATTTTGTGGATTCTGGAATCCACAAGTTTCCGGGTGGCCTCATCGACTTCAAGGACATCGGTGTACCAGGGCTTCATGCGGCAGTCGAAGACAACGGGTGGAGTCAGTCCCACATGAAAACGTTGTACGGTGCTTTTTGCCCCATGGATATCGGCTGCCGGCTCAAAACGTGTAAAAAAGGTCCAGAGAAATTCCTGGGTGGAACAGGTTGCCTCTTCACAGTTGTCCACAAGAATGATGACCGGCCATTGTTGAAGTGCCGGATCTTTTGCAATACGTTCTGCAAGATCGGGACTACTCCTGTAATCGTCTGTTTCAAGTACCAGGGTGCCTGGCAGGTATGCCTTGAGTTTTCGACACTTTTCCGGAGGATTTCCTGAGAAATCAGTGGGGAGTTCCCGGATTTTTTCTTTTCCAAGTCCCATCATCATGGCTTTGGAACCTTTGTTCACAGATGGTCCGGTGTAGTCAAGGGTATCCTGGGAGACGTTGGCAAAGACGAAAAGATCCCTGTCCCATTGAATGCGTTCAAGGACATGGCACCAGAGTGCCGGGAAGTCGGTGATATCGATATCAGCGTCAGTGAGGATAAGAAACTTGGTCAGCGAGAGCTGGCCTTCACCAAGGATACGGAGACCACAGGCAAATGCCTCGCGCGGGTAGCGGTCAGCGACACGGGCAGCTGCCAGACAGTGAAAGCCCGTTTCTCCAAAAGTCTTGAGCTCCCGAACCCCTTTCATTACCAGAGGGAACAGAGGTGAGAGCAGATCCTGAAGGAAATCCCCGATAAAGTAATCTTCCTGCTTTGGCCTTCCGACAATGGTTGCAGGGTAGATGGCGTTGTTGCGATGGTACAGATGGGATGCCTGGAAAACGGGATAATCATGCTGCAGGGAGTTGTAGCCATAATGATCTCCAAACGGACCTTCCGGTTTGCGGATATGCGGTGGAACATTGCCGCGTACGGCAAACTCCGCATTTGCAACCAGTCTGTGTCCACCCTTCGGGTCAGCAGTCATATCAAGCTTTCTGCCAATGAGCAGGGAGCTGAGCATTAATTCCGGAATATCCTCCGGCAATGGGGCAATGGCTGAGAGCATGAGTGCCGGTGGCCCGCCGATGTAAAGAGTCATGGGCAGGGCCTGATTGAGTTTTTCAGCTTCATGGTAATGATAGCCTCCCCCCTTATGGATCTGCCAGTGAATACCTGTCGTTGTGTCGTTGTGCCGCTGAATACGGTACATCCCGAGGTTATGACCTTTACCGCCGGGGTGCTCTGTGTAGACAAGGGGCAGGGTGACAAATGCGCCGCCATCACTGTGCCAGGAGGTGAGCATGGGCAGGCTGTTGAGGCGGGGTGGAGACTGGCAGTTTTCGAGGATGGGACCGGTTTTTTTGTTTTTCAGGCCGATTTTCATACCATCCAGGAAAAGACGGCGGTTATCCCAGAGTTTTTTTGCCTTAAACGGCATGATGGATTCAGTCAGGTTGACAAGGTCCTGGACAAACTGCTGCGGCCGTGAACCGAAGGCCAGTTCCAGCCGTTTTGCAGTGCCAAAAAGATTGGTGACCACAGAAAAAGAACTTCCCTTTACATTTGTGAAGAGCAGGGCCGGTCCCTGACGCTCAATTACACGTCGGTGGATTTCAGCAATTTCCAGGTTCGGGTCAACCTCTTCGGTAACTACAAGGAGCTGGTTTTCATGGCGCAACAGCTCAATGAAGCTGCGCAGGTCATAGAGGATTTCGGATGCCATCGGCGTTATTTCACTCGTTATTTATGGGCATGGGGAGACTGTTCAAGGAGAAACAGTTCATGGTATTCATCTTCGGTCATGTTTTTTTTGAGAACACCTGTAAAGTATTGAACAATATCCTGTATTTCTTCACTGGAGAGGCGACTGGCAAGGGTTTCCGCCAATGCGGCATTGCCCATAAGCTGCATGAAGCAGACAAATGATTCTCGGTCAAGGTCCAGGTTCAGTCCAAAGCACATTTGATGAGGGGTAAGGGTCATGGTGCACAAAAAGGAAAAATTAAGAGCTTGCCAGGAGCTGCCAGTGGACACTTCTGGTTCTGGGTCCATCAAACTCGCAAAAATAGATGGCCTGCCAGGTGCCAAGCTGGAGCAGGTTGCTGCTCACCATGATACTGAGTGATGCTCCCATCAGTGATGCCATTATATGGGAGGGCGAGTTGCCTTCCATATGTTTATAGGGATAATCAATGGGGACGATTTCACGCAGCCCTCTGATAATATCAGTTCGCACGGCAGGGTCGGCCCCTTCATTAATGGTGAGACCGGCAGTGGTATGGGGATTGAAGAGATGGCAGATACCCTCTTCAATACCTGTCTGCGATACCTGCTTCTGCACCTCGCTGGTAATGTCAACGAGGTGCATCGGCTCTGTGGTGGAAAGTGAAAAGCTGCCTTTATACATATCAGTTACTGGAGCTGCCAGTGGCCGTTGTTGTCACGACATGCAGTGGTGTAGGCAGTTTCTTTTTTTCCGTCAATGATGGTTTGGATCTCAGCTTTCCTGCAGGGCTGATGGGTCTGGGGATTGGTGAAAGCGGGTTGAGGAGTTACCACGTACTGGTTACCGCTGTCCGGGTTTCTCCATGCATTGCTCTGACCGGAGACGCCACGCTCATAGACGTGATTCAACTGCTCACGGTCATATTTGTCCATCTCGTTGCCGATCATGTATCCCAGCATGGTACCTACTGCCGCACCGATGAGAGTGGCTTCCGTATTGTGGCCAATGGCCTGTCCGATAAGCGCGCCACCAGCCGCACCGCCCGCTGCACCCATGCCGGCCTTGTTCGGGCCATTGGCGCAGGAGGAGAGGAGAAGAGAGAGGCTGAGTATCACAGGGATAACGAATGAATGTTTCATGTTTGGCTCCTTTGATAAAATAAAAGTTTAGAATATAAAAATGTTACAATGTTCTATTTGTGTCATTACGCCGGCAGCAGCCCGGAGGTTCCTGTCTGGATTCAAGTATCCTCTTCAAGGGAGTAGAGTTGCTCCAGTCGTGATTTACTCTGGCGCAACTGCGCAATCTCATCAAGTAAATCAAGGGCCAGTGCTGTTCCGGGAAGATTAATCCGCAGATCTTTCTGGAGGCGGATGGATATCTGAATACGTTTAATCTCAACAGCTCTGAAACGCCACTCATGTGGATGCTGGCCCTGGGGCGAAAGTATTCCCTCATCAATCAGGTCCTGGATAAACTGGGCGTGGACATTGCACACGTTGCAGAGTTCACGGAGGCTGTAACGGCAGTCTTCATCAAAAAAAGTACAGTGGAGGTCCGGGTTCATAATCATACTCCAAGGTGGCTGCGGGGGTTGAAAGACATGCTGCTCTTCATGCTTTTATAGAGTTCTTTGTCTTTTTCGGTAACGGGTTTAGGGACCATGATTGCAAGGGTGACGTACTGGTCTCCAGTGGCTTTGGCTGAACTGAGGCCTCGTCCCTTCAGACGCAGTTTCTTCCCTGTCTGAGAGGCGGGCGGGATCTTCAGCTCTACTGTGCCGCCAAGGGTCGGGACCGGAACCGTTGCCCCAAGTGCGGCCTCCCAGGGCGCTATGGGCAGGGTGAGCATGATGTCACGGTTGTCCGGTGTGAAATGAGGGTGTTTTGCAAAGGCAACTTCTAAGAAGAGGTCCCCGGCAGGTCCCTGGCCCATGCCGGCGGCACCCTGTCCACTGAGTCTGATCTGCTGTCCTTCCGTGATTCCTTTTGGGATCGTTACCTGCAGTGTGTGTGGCTTGGTGGTCACATGGCCGGATTCATCAACGGTGGGGCGTTGCAGGGTAAGTGACTGTTTACTGCCTCTGTAGCTGTCTTCAAGGGATATTACGATTTTTGCATGAAGATCCTGGCCTTTTCCGGAGTAGCCTGCATGGCTGCCTCCGAACGGACCTTGCCGTTCGGCTCTGTTCTGTGCGCCAAAGAGGGATTCAAAAAAATCGCTGAACTGCGATGCGTCTGTTTCCGTGTAACCACCGCCATGAAATTCGAATCCGTTATCCCAGTCAGGTGGTGGATTGAAGTCCTGCCCGGCCTGCCAGTCTTTGCCGAATTTGTCGTATGCGGCTCTTTTTTCTGTATCCTGGAGAACTTCATAGGCTTCACCGATCTCTTTGAAGCGCTTTTCCGCATCCCCGTCTTTATTGATGTCAGGATGATATTTTCGGGCAAGTTTTCGGTATGCCCTCTTCACTTCATCCTGTGTGGCATTTCTGTCTATGCCAAGTGTTGTATAATAATCTTTGAATTCCATTTTCACTTCCGACTGATTTTACGGGGAAATTGTTCTCCCCGATACTATTTTAACTCATATTTTCTGAAATTAAAGGAAATATCTAAATTTACCAATATGGCATATATGGTAATCACTTTAACTCCCGGGTCAATTTGCAAACACCACTTTTGCAGGGAATCCGCATGAAATTTCATGAGAGTATTAAGAGAGATATGAAATGGGGGACGGAAGGAAGGGAAGATGAAATGCGGGAGCAGTTCTTCCTGGTCTTGTTACGGAAAAAGAGTCTGGATATGATTGATGAGGTTTTTTTCGTTGACGAAAGTTATGTCATACATACTTGTCATGCCCTGGGCCTGTTCAGCACTGAGGCCGAATACACAGAGGATAAACTGACTTTTGTCAATGTTGAGCTGTTTTCGCAGGGACAGGTATTTGTTGATATCATGGCGGAACTCTCCGGTTTTGCATTCGATGCATATCGGGATCTTCTCTTCAAGGAGGAAAAAGAGGTCCAGTTCATTGGAAGTACCGTTGCGAAAGGAGATGTTGAGCCCCCTGGCACAGGAAGGGGTGATCTTTTGTGTGCTGAAAAACTCTAGCATCTTCATAAGGGTGAACCACTCCATCCATATGCCGTTGAAGAATGCCTTTATTTTCGGGGCTTCCTGTAGCGTCAGCCTGATAATATTGTCTTTTTTGATGTAAAAATATTTTGCCACAAATGAATAATCATGCAGGTCTTTGCAGAATTTCCGTATGGTACGGATTTCCTCGGGAGATTTCCTGGAGAGGTCCAGCTTAACGTTTGCATAGCCTTTGTTCTGGATATACTTTATCTGGCTACTGACAAAACCCAGTGTCTCAATATTATCGCCGAGGGAGAGTGCTATTTCATCAAAGAAACCTGTGGTGTCTACCATCTCCGGATGAGCCTGGGGCGTTATCTGTCTCTTTTTGAACCACTGTATGATCGGCTCAAGTTGCGAGGACTGGGATAGGGCACTGGTGTTGTGTATGTCTATTTCTTCAAGTAAGAGATCTTCTGCAGGGTTGTCGGACGCATTTTTCGGGCTGAGTTGTTTTTGTAAAGCCTTGAGTTCTTTGCCCTGGTTCAGGTGTTTATGGATGAGGGCTTTCAGGAAGGCAATGGTGTCATGGATGACTGTAACGTGGTCACACTTCGGGCATTTGACAGTTTTTCCAATATAATCACTGCCGACTTCTCGGATGTGTCCGCACGTATTGCATCTGAAAATTGCCATTGCCTGGCCTCTTGGCTGTGATTAAGGACTTGTGCCGTCAGGAGTATTCAGATCCTGTGTGCTGTTCTCAATCTGTTTGGTGGGGTGCAACAATGTATTATATTGTTTATATCAAAAGAAATACTTAAGCAATAAAATTTATTTATACCGGTAAGATAATGTGTCTGTCATGCTGGATTGCCGGTGATTTGCAGATGCTGTCATTGAATAATGATTCCCAGATTTTGCCATGTTGAGGTACAATCTGATTGAAGAATGGAATGAAAGAGAGGTGCAACAGGAATGGTATATGAGAACAAATTCATGGCTGAAACAAAATATATAATAGTGGGAAGGTTCATTGACGGGAGTGCTGCAGGTGTGAAGAGGGGTGTTTTTCTGGAAGTCAGGGATGGTTGTATTACTGATATCGGTTCTGCGGCTGACCTTTCACCGGATGCGGATCTTTCTGTAGAAGATTTGTCACATTGTACTGTACTGCCGGCTCTGGTTGACTGCAGTGTTTCCCTGCTTCAGTCACCTTCTGTGGAAAGTGCAGTGCGTACAGCAGCTGAAGAAGCCGGGCCGGATGTAAAAACGGCCACTCTGAAACGGCATATTCGATATTGCCACGGCTATGGGGTATTGGGTCTGGCGGTTGATGATGAGTTGCCTGACCTGATGAAACATTGCAGGAATGAAATGAAAGCTGGGAACATTGTTGATATCAGGTTGTCTGCCCGGACGGGTGAACACAGGGGCGGGACAGCAGAAGACAGCAGCAGTAGCATGCAGTATCGAAGAATTTTCTTGTCGGGAAACATTGAAGGGGGTGGGCAGTTGGATCCACACCTGGACCTGAACGATATGAAAGCGAGTCTGCACAGGGGAAATGCTGGGAAAACCGTGGCGGTGGCAAATGGAGTGCGGGCCGTTAAAAAAGCCCTCGAGCTGGGCTGCGATGCCATAGAACAGGGGTACGGTATGGGGGAGGAAAACCTCCGAAAAATGGCTGCGGACGAAGTGTTATGGATTCCCAGTGTGGTGCGGGCAAAAAATTCTCTGGATGGCTCAAGCTCCGGCGGTGAGGTGTGCTGCAGGTTCTCGCAGCGATATGTGGCACCGGGAAAAGCAATACCGGGGGCGGAGACCTTCTGGAAAAAAGTACTTTCCGAGCAGCTGGAACAGCTGCGGCTGGCCAGAAGGATTGGTGTATTGACGGCTGTGGGAACAGGTGCGGGGTGTGCCGGGATCCTCCATGGTGAGTCCATGGTTGAAGAGATAAAACTCTTTATGAAGGCCGGGTATTCACTGGAAGAGGCGATCTGTTGTGCATCAGAAAATGGGGCTTCCTTTTTTGCCATGAACACACTGGGTGCCCTTACGGTTGGCAGCCGGGCCACATTCCTGAGCACCAGAGGAACGGTGAAGCAGCTTCCCAGAAAACTCTCCTACCTGGAAGGCGTCTATGTTGACGGTCTTCCAAGCAGGATGTATCGGAAAGTACCTGCAAAAAGCTCAAAGAAAAATCTTTTTTAGAATCTGCCCGCACTGAGTCGAAAGGTTCAATGTACTTCGGTTCAATGTGGACAGGAACAGGCCGACAGGATAAAAAAGAAAGTTTTTCATTCGGCTAATTGTCGGACAGTGTCATGTCCTGCCAGATTTTATAGCCGCATAATCCAGTGTTTTTTCCATTTGGGCAAGCATCCTGTCCAGCGCTAACTCATTGATAAGTGGTCCCCGTAATAGTTCCACCAGCGTAGAAGTTGAAAAACCCGAAAATCTCGTATCGCTATCAGTTGCGCTGCCTCTACTGGTCTCTGAGAATGTTCCCCGTTCTGTTCCTGTATGACTTTCGTACTTATAGTCTGTACTCGAAGAATTATCGAAATTGTATTCATAGGAAGTTTCTGTACTTTGGCTATAAGAAGTCGCAGCAACCATGTCGATTATTGGCCGTAATCTTTCCATTAAACTTTTCTCAACTGCTTGCCTGGCCATGGTAGTGATTTCGTATTCTATCTCTTTTGATGGCATTTTCTTTGAAGCATATCTCTCAAGATCAATGCCAAATTCAAGCAGGTCTTGAGTGGGGCTCTTAAGAAATTTATCATAGCGATCGGGGTTGTTTTCAATAATCGTAAGTAAATTTTTCATTCGTTTCACATCAAGACTAATATCTTTCGAAATTCTCTTTGAAACAGTTACTTTGGTCATTGTTCAGCCTCCTTTTGTTTGAACGAGTGACTCATGGTTCTCGTCACGGCATCAAGTTGGTGTGAAAATTCACTGACAATAGCAATTAACATGTTTCTGCTGTGATCATGATATTCTCCCGTTTTTGATTATGAGATCGCTGCTGACCAACGATACTCAGTTATGCTCAACTGGAGCAGTTATCAGTCCCATTGTATGGATGTTGCCAGCACAACTGTGAGGGATCAATTTCGGTCACACAGTTAAATAAATGAAGATGAACCAGCTCACTCACTCAACTGATTAAGCTGAAGCTTGGTACTGTTCAGTTATGGGCTTGTCTGTTGCTTTCCCCCCAAGTTCATCCCGATGGTTTTCAACCCAGGCTCGTTCGAGGCTCAATACTGGCACCATATCTTCAACTGAATTCGAGAGTACAGTTCTGACATCTTTTCTGGAAAAGATGTCATGGCAGAGGTGGCAGTTATTGACATATCGATCTCGGAAGGTGATGTCGGATGCTCTTTTTTCAATGAAAGTTTTGATCCCATAAGGTCCTTCCAGTGCTAGCCAGTTAATGATGAGATCATTGTTGGCCCTGATCAACAGTTCAAGAAGGGAGTAGTCATGTGTACTTCCTATTATTGTTTCCGGTATTTCTTCTGATCCTATTCCACAGCAAATGGATAATTTTCCTTGAGGGGTTATCACTATGCTTTTCAGTACGGATTGGCACGGCCTTTTCCAGCAATCGGCATCTTCTGGCCAGAGAAGGTCTTTTTCAGTGAGTTTTTCACTCTCCCATCCTACGGGGACGGTTGTGCCATAGTTGAAAACATAATTTTTATTGTTTTCTTGTCCTTTTTGAAAGCGCGTTAATTTTCCTTCAAAATAATCTTCAAGGTAACCTGGGGTTATAGTGCTTTTACGCAATCCTTTAGATGCAATCAGGGCTGGGATACCTGTTTCCTCTGCTGCTTCGCATGCCCACTTAATATGCTCAATAGGAATAAATTCCTGATGGAAATCGTCACAACTAAAATTAAGTTCTGTTAATCCGGAATCTTTGAGACGATTTATAATGTAAAACGCTTTATCCCGGGAAGTCGCCCAGAATGTGTTTGTAACAATTCTGGTAAGAAGCTTACGCACATGAGCATATTTTACTGCTTTGTAAAGATCCTCTCCAAGCAGGAACGGCTCTCCACCAGTGAAAACCACCACCTCCACCGTCCCAAGAGAGTGTGCTTCATCAATAAGACGCTTGATCATTTGAAGACTCATCTTTTCTTTTCGGTGTGGACCGGCATTTACACCGCAATATCTGCATTTTATCGGACACTTATAGGTTACTGAAAGGACTAGGGTCTGTAACATGCTATATCCTCCATACTGAATAATTGGTTTTCTGTTTCGTTATGTTGGAATTAATTGGGTAGTGTCCAATGGGTATGTAGATAAAAGTTCTCAGGTCGACGCCAGCCCTTTTCAAGGATGGTCAGGTTTCTTTAGTGGTAGCCTCTATTTTTTACTCAACTATTCAAAACCCCGATACTGATGGAGTACACAAGGTGAAATATGTCTTGTGTCTGCTATTGTTGCCCTTGTGAGAAACATTTATCAGTCAGTTATGGTCACCGCCAATTCCGGGATAGCAGTCTAAGGCGTCGCATTCTGTGCATTTATCATTGGGCACATCACAGGCTGCACAGGAATGCCAGTCATAATCACAACGCCCGCACCCTTTTTCGTCCGCAGAAGTACCCTTTTGGTTTTCGGAACGTTCTTTTGCATAGCGTTCAAGCAGACCAGGATTGATTCTGAATTTGGTTCCTTTTGCAACTTCCAGTGCTTTGAGTACCTGATCAACCGAAGGCAGGTCTTCTTTTGGCGTATTTCCAAATAGTTCCTGAGAGAGTTCCTTGTGATTTTTGTCTTTCATAATGTTCTCCTCCTGAGATTAATTTGAGTACAGTTACGGAAAACGGCCCGCCCCGTTGCCGTTTTCCGCTGTTTCATCAATCTTCAAAAATTTAGTTTTTGTCGGAAAACTGATGAAGGTGGCATGATGCATGGATTTGTGCAAAGATCCTGTTGATTGCGTCAGGAGTCTGCGCATCTCCAGTCATTGCCTCGTTTACTGCTATACAGTTGCTTCCACAGGTTGAAGTTAAAGCACAGTTAGTACACTTTATGGCGAACTCATGGAGTTTATGAGACAGTGCATTGCCACAACCCTTGTGTGATTTAATATGGTTACTCTCAATATAGTAACTCCTTCGTTGGGAATAAAACCCGGCTGATACATGGCCGATTTGCTGCTCTTTTCCTCTTTTAAAGTATCCAACAAAGCGATGGCAGGGGTATACATAACCGCGGGCATCTACGGTCACCATATTGCGAGCAGCA
>JAMOMO010000420.1 GCA_027067035.1 Desulfobulbaceae bacterium | reverse complement strand
AATGTACTCACCTATTGCCTGGCTGCTGCCTTTGTTGGAGCCCAGGTGGAGGAAACTGAGACCGATATCAAAGAGGTCCCGGTCAAACTGTTCAAGTCGCACCACAGAACCGGTGGTGGTGAGCCATGAGCCGTCTTTTATCGGTATCTGCAGCTCCAGCCGGGTTCCGATGTCGTAGCTTTCCCGACTGGAAATGAGGATGCCGCCTTCACTGATGTTTTTTGATCTGCCGCTGTCGTCCTTTTTGTCCTCGCCAAGGGATCGAATCTTGATGTTTTTGTCAAAATCGATCCTCGTGAAGATC
Source organism: Desulfobulbaceae bacterium (assembly GCA_027067035.1). Classification (GTDB taxonomy): domain Bacteria; phylum Desulfobacterota; class Desulfobulbia; order Desulfobulbales; family Desulfocapsaceae; genus Desulfocapsa. The sequence continues at coordinate 6,011 of JAMOMO010000420.1, read as the reverse complement.
CTTTTTTCCTCTGAAAAGAGATGCAGCTCATGGGTACCGCGACTTTTGGCCTGGTACATGGCACGATCCGCACAGGTGATGAGTCCGGCGCTGTCACGGCTGTCGAGGGGAAATGATGCCAGACCGCCACTGCAGGAGACGGGGATCTCTGCACCTTTGTGGTGGATAACGAGATTGTTGATCTGGTCCAGGAATTTTTTCCCGACCATTCTTCCCATGAACTTGTTGGTCTCGGGAAGCAGCACAACAAACTCATCTCCGCCATAGCGGCAGGCAAGGTCTTCTTTGCGTTTTGACTCAAGAAGAATTTTTCCCACTTCCTGCAGGACGGCGTCACCTGCCAGATGACCGTAGCAGTCGTTGATCTCCTTGAATGTGTCCAGGTCAAAGAAGATAATAGTGGCATCCTGATTGTGCCGTTTGGCCCTGGAAATTTCCTGTTCAAAGGAGTTCTGGAATGCCCAGCGGGAGAGCAGACCGGTGAGAAAATCCTGGTGTGCGGATTTGAGGGTCTCTTCAAAGCGGGCAATTTCTATCAGCTTGGGATTGTTGAGGTGGGGTTGAATTGAACTGAAGTAGTCGCAGGCGGCTGTTGCCAGTCCCACTTTGCGGTTGAGGTGTGTCTGCATTTTTTCGGCATGCCTGACAATGGCATCCCAGTATTTACAGGCATTTTCCCGGGTGAAATTGAGCTGGACGAGATTGTTGAGTATTATTTTACAGGCCTCTTTTTTCATGCCGGAAAGAAAAGGCTCAAGATGGCGGCACTGGATGGTGGAGTCGCCGGGAGCACTGGAGAGGGAGTTCCGGATATTCTGCTGCAGGAGTTGTCTGTCTATCGAGGAACTGTCCTGGTTACATAGAGTCATGGTTGTTGACACCTGCATTTGAGAGAGAACTTCTTTGAGTGTCTGACAGATGCTTGCCGCGCCTCTGGGACTGCTCCGCTGAGGACGGGCTCCACCAGTCTGCCGTGTATCACCGGTGCTGTTATGTGTGAACATAATATTCACTATTGCCCGACTTTAACAATGTTCTCTGAAAAATGAAACGAAAATAAGCTTTAACCCCTTGATATGATATCGTAACTGATGATATCTCTCCTCTGTTTCCGGTTTATGTTTAAATATTCCGGCAGCTTGTCCTGTCTGCTTTCCTGTTTCCGGAGCTTTGTAATAATGAAACACGATTTTTCAGGCCGGAATGTTACAGCGCTTTGACATCAATACGGAATATGGTAGAAAGAGCCTGGACTGTTCATCTATTCCATAATTATCTTTATATTGAGACTGTATGAAAATTGCTTTAGTACAGATAAATCCTGTCATCGGGGACTTTGCAGGAAACAGTCGGAAGATTCTTGATGCCTGCCGCGGGGCCTGTGAGAAAAACTGTGGCCTGGTCGTTTTTCCCGAGCTGGCTTTATCCGGGTACCCGCCCTGTGACCTGCTGGAAAGGCCTTCTTTTCTTGCAGATCATGACCGGGCCCTGGCGGATCTGCTTTCCCGTCTCCCTGATATAGATGTCCTTCTTGGCTGTATTGAACTGAGAAGCCGGGCAAAAACCGGAAAAAAACTCCATAACAGCGCATTTTTTATACACAATGCCGTGGTTGTGCGGAAAATCCAAAAGCAGCTGCTGCCCACATACGATGTTTTTGACGAGAAACGATGGTTTGAGCCGGGATCTGCTCAGGAGCCAGTTGTGTGTGGCGGACTGCGTTTCGGGGTCACCATCTGTGAGGATATCTGGCATTCGGAGGTGGGTGAGTATGAGAGCGATCCGGTGCGTTCTTTCCACGAGGGCGGAAAAGCCATAGACTGCCTGATTAATATTTCCGCATCTCCCTTTCAGCGTGATAAAGAGTCTGTCCGGCAGCGTCTTTTCAAGAGCGTCTGCAGACGCTATCAGGTCCCTCTGCTCTATGTGAATCAGGTGGGCGGTCAGGATTCCCTGCTCTTTGACGGACGCAGCATGCTCATGGACAGCACTGGTACGGTCCGGGCGCGCTCCTGTGGTTTTGTGGAGGAGATGCTGCTTGTTGATTCCGCTGACTGGAGTGGCCCGCTGTGTGACCCCATACAGGATGAAGAGATCGCGGCTGTCCATGATGCGCTGGTCATGGGTATCCGTGATTATGTGCGGAAATGCGGCTTTCGATCTGTGGTGCTCGGTCTGTCCGGGGGCATTGATTCTGCTCTCACTGCTGCCCTTGCAGTGAAGGCACTTGGTCCTGACAATGTACTGGGGGTGGCCCTGCCGTCACCGTACAGCTCTGATGACTCCATGGAGGATGCACGGCAGCTTGCCGGGCATCTCGGCTGTGCTTTTGAGGTGATACCCATCAGTGAGCTGTTTTCCTGCTTCAAAAAGAGCCTGCAGCCGCTGTTTGGTGATGCCCCGGTGGATCCTTTTGATCTCACGGAGCAGAATCTCCAGGCCCGTATCCGCGGCAACCTGCTCATGGCCCTCTCAAACAAGTTCGGCCACCTGCTTCTTTCCACCGGGAATAAGAGTGAAATGGCTGTGGGCTACTGTACCCTGTATGGCGATATGAATGGGGGCCTTGCCGTTATTTCAGATGTGCCCAAACAGCTTGTTTACGAACTGTCCCGTTATATAAACAGAGACGGTGAGCTCATCCCCGAACGCAGCATAAGCAAGCCCCCCACGGCAGAGTTGAAACCGGATCAGTGTGATCAGGATGACTTGCCGGACTATGCGGTGCTTGATGAGATTCTTGAGTTGCATCTTGAAGAGTATCTTGGGGTGGCGGAGATTGCAGAACGTGGTTTTGAGGAAGAGCTTGTTGCCGATGTACTGCGGCGGGTACGTATAAATGAGTATAAGCGCAAGCAGGCCCCCATGGGTCTGAAGGTGACCAGTAAGGCCTTTGGCTATGGCCGCAGGTTTCCCAATGTGCAGAATTATCAGGGATAATGAATGACTGAGAAGGATACGGCGGGCAGTGGAAGCAGGATGTACCGGAAACAGCTGTTTGCATTGCTGCTGCTTCTGGTGGTGGGAGTGCTTATCTACAGAGAGACCACCATCAAGAGACCGGATCAGGTCTACATAACCACCAGCGGGCGCATCGATATGTGCCTCTCCTGTCACCGGGAGGAAAAGCTTGATCCCGCCCATGACCCGCGTGTTATAGGGTGTGCCTCGTGTCACCTTGGCAATGCCCTGGCCATTGACGAGGAGGGTGCCCATACGGATATGGTCCTGAATCCCGGCGATCTGCGGGTTGTGGAGAAGACCTGCGGCATTGAGGGCTGTCATCCCACAGATGTGAAAAAGGTGATGAACTCACTGATGGCAACCAACCGTGGTATCATCGGAACACTGCTCTACTACTGGGATGAGAGTGACAGTCAGGACACCGATCTCACTGTCAAACAGCTGATGGACAGCGGTGAGACTTCCCTGGCTCTGGATTACTTCAGAAAACTCTGCGCCACCTGTCATCTCTGGAAACAGAAGAATGACCTCCCTGATGCTCCTGCCTTTTTCAATGAGAAAGGCGGGGGCTGTTCCGCCTGCCATTATCTTCTGCCGGAGGGTGAAGAGATCAGAGGCGTTGCCGGTTATGGTGATGCCACCCGGACCCGGAAGAAGAAAAAGCACCCCCTTATCATAAAGAAGGTTGCAGAGGAAAACTGTATCCGCTGCCATAACCGCTCGGGACGTATCGGGCTATCCTATACCGGTATCTTTGAATCGGAAGGATATGGGACTCCTTATGAAAAGGGAGGCATGAGTTCAAAGCAGCTGCCGGGACAACGGTTCTATCTGGAGATTGCCGAAGATATCCACCACCAGAAAGATATGGCCTGTATCGACTGTCATACCCGTAATGAGATAATGGGTGACGGTACCAGTTATGCCCATTACGAAGACCAGCTTGAGATCTCCTGTGAGATGTGTCATTCAGAAAATCCGGGGGTGACCCGAAAGGGCGATCCTGTGACCAATATCAGCAGAAGGGGTGATCGGTTCGAGCTGACGGGCAAGGTGAATGACAGGGTCTATCCGCTGGCAGTACCCAAAAAAGATGTCTGTGATTTTGAAGGCCATGAACGCATGACCTGTGAATCCTGCCACTCCACCTGGGTACCGCAGTGCTATGGCTGCCATGCCAAGCGGGACGAGACCCGGAAGCATCTTGACAAGCTGACCCTTGAAGAAACCGCCGGGATGTGGGAAGAGGGCAGATCCTACATACGCTACGAAAAACCGATGCTGGCCCTGTGGAATGATGAGGTGGTTATTGTTACCCCCGGCTGTCAGGACGTGGTGACCCTCATTGATAAAGACGGCAATGTGGAGGGAGGGTTCAATCGTTTTACCATGGCTGCCATCAATCCCCATACCACCCAGGCGGCAGGCAGGAGTTGTGCCGATTGTCATCAGTCCACCAAGACCGTGGGACTGGGCGAAGGCACTGTCTCGGTAAATGAGGAGGGTGTCTGGTCATTCAGCGGACTGGATCAGGGGGTGGATACCCTTGAGGGGCAGACGGTTCCCTTTGATGCCTTTGTGGATATCAATGGTGTGGCTCTGCAGCATTCTTCACGACCTGAGCTTCGGCCCTTTAATAAAAAGGAATTACGAGCTATTCTCAGAGTAGGGCAATGTGTGAGCTGTCATGACAGCTATGAAGATCCGATGTGGAAGAAATACAGCAGGGAGACTGAATGCTCCCGGCTGGGACAGACAGAATAGCTATTTCCTGAAAACGTATTAATCCGGAGGCGCCGTGCTGCAGCAGAAAAAGTTTCGAGATGCCGTTTTTGTGATCACCGAAGAGAGGCTCTGCCCTATCTATAATGTTGGCGAGGAGCTGAAGGTGGCAGATCTCTGTGCAGTTCTGCCGGAGGCGAAAGCCGTCTGCATGGTCCTTGTTGAGAAACTGATCGAGATCACTGTCAAGAAGGAGAGCTTTGAACGCTTTTCCCACCTCAGTCCGCAGAAGTCCAAATTTGACTGCGGCGGCTGCAAGGGGATGATCCACTTTGAGTATAAAAAGGAAAAGGGATTCTCCACCCTGCAGATGAAACTGCTCTCCGAGGCTGAAGAGAGGCGACGGAAAAAGCATCTTGATAAATTCTACAGCAAACTGCGTAATTTTCCGCTCTTTGAGTCCCTTGATGACGGTGCGCTGTATGACCTTGCCTCTCTCCTTGAGCTGAAGAGTTATCCCAAGGACAAGGTGGTCCTGAAAAAGGGTGAGCCGGGAACCCAGCTCTTTATTCTCCTTGCGGGAAAGGTCGGTGTCATAGCAGAGGACGGGCAGCGCCTGGCTGAGATGGGAAAGGGGGAAATCTTTGGCGAGATGAGCCTGCTGTCAGGGGAGCCTGTCTCATGTTCCATTCACTCGCTCTCTGATACGGAAGCGGCGCTGCTGAGTATCAAAAACTTTAAGCATGTCCTGAAAAAATATCCGGTTCTGCAGCTCTTTCTCCTGAAAATGCTGGTGGATCGGGCACAGGCCATGGCCCTGCGTTCCGGTAATATCACCTCGGGGATGTCCGGAGAGCTTGATGAGATCAGTATTGTGGAGCTGTTCCAGCTGATCAATTCCAGCCAGAAAACAGGAACCGTTGAACTGGTCCTTGATGATGCACGGGCCGTTGTGCTGTTTGGGGAGGGGGAACTGATGCAGGTCCGCTACAAGGACCTTGTGGACAAGGAGGCCCTCTTTGCTCTGCTGAGCAAGAAAGACGGCCATTTCAGCTACACCAAGGGCATTCCCCTGGAGTTTGAAAACAGGGAGCCCATCGGCGGTTTTATGGGGCTGATCATGGAGGGGGTTCAGTTTATAGATGAGCAGGAGTATGGCGAGAACTGATTGATCCCATCTCTTCTACAGGACCCGCATTACCAGGTTGCCCACTCCCTGCTCCACCAGTGAAAGTTTTTTGGCAAGGCCGTAAGAGAGATCCACATCCCTTCCTTCAACATAGGGGCCGCGATCAGTGACCACGGCCTGAACCATCTCTCCCGTG
>JAMOMO010000419.1 GCA_027067035.1 Desulfobulbaceae bacterium | reverse complement strand
CTTCCGGGCTTAAGTGTCAGTGGTGATTTCAGCGCCCGGGTCCAGAACTATTATATTGCATGGGTGCTGCTTCTGCTGGGTATGGTGCTTCTCCTGAATCTGATTGATTCCAGAGTCGGAAGGGCATTGCGGGGTATCCATGGCTCCGATGAAGCGGCGGATGCCATGGGAGTGAACACCTCCCGTTTTAAACTGCAGACTTTTGTTCTGTCCGCTGTCTTTGCAGCCGTTGCCGGAGTTTTTCTCACCCACTACAACGGCGGGATCGGACCATCCGAGGCCAGTGTCATGAAGTCGGTCCGCTATGTGGCAATTGTTGCTGTTGGCGGCATGGCTCACCTCTGGGGGGCCTTGCTCATGGGAATTGTCCTGAATTTTCTTTCCCTGCGCGGTGTCTTCGGCTCCTATGATGATGCGGTTTTCGGTCTGATCCTGATCCTGATAATGCTCTTTGCACCCAACGGAATATTGAGCATCAATGTCCGTCATCGTCTGAAAGCACTCTTTGGCCGCAAAAAAGATGATGAACAAGGGGGACAGTGATATGGCACTCCTGGAAGTTGAAAAACTGAGTAAACGTTTTGGCGGTCTCCTTGCCGTAAATGATGCTTCGTTTCATGTGGAAACAGGGCAGATCAAGGCGGTGATCGGTCCAAACGGTGCCGGCAAGACCACCCTGTTCAATATGATTTCAGGGACTTTTCCCGCAAGCTCCGGTTCTGTGCTGTTTCAGGGGCACGATCTGAAGGGAAAAAAACCGTTTCAGGTGGCATCGCTTGGTATGGCCAGGACCTTTCAGAATATCAAGATGTTCAGCGGGATGACCGCCCTTGAGAATGTGATGGTGGGGCGTCATGTGCAGTCGGGAGCAGGCTTTCTTTCGTCCATGTTTCGTATGCCCTGGACCTGGAAGGAGGAACGGGATATTCGGGAGAAGTCGATGGAGCTGCTCACTCTTCTTGAAATAGAGGAGTTTGCCCATGTGGATGCAACGAGCCTGGCTTTCGGGCAGCAGAGAGCAGTGGAACTTGCCCGGGCCCTGGCAACAGAGCCATCCCTGCTGTTACTCGATGAACCTGCTGCAGGACTCAACATCTATGAGACTGCAGAAGTGGCACGGCTCATCAGCAAAATCCGGGATCTGGGCATTACCGTTCTGCTGGTGGAACATGATATGTCACTGGTCATGGATATCTCAGATGAGATTGTGGTACTCTGTTTCGGGGAGAAGATTGCTGAGGATACTCCTAAAAATATCCAGCGGAACCCTGAAGTGATTAAAATTTACCTGGGGGAGGACTGATATGCTGAAGATTCGTAACCTCGCCTCCGGCTATGGAAAGATAAAGGTTCTGAAAAATGTCTCCATGCACGTGGATCCTGGTGAGATCGTCACCATAATCGGGGCAAACGGTGCAGGAAAGACAACCCTGCTTTCCACCATTGCAGGGCTCGTGAAGGCCAATTCGGGAGAAGCCGAGTTCAGGGGAACTGATATCCTAAAGCTGAAAGCTGCAGCCATTCCGGGCCTTGGTTGTGTCATGGTACCCGAAGGCAGGCAGGTATTTGCCACTATGACGGTCGAGGAAAACCTCCTCCTTGGCGGCCATGTCCTGCAAAAACAGGGAAAGGCGGTCATTGCAGAGCTCATGGAACATCAGTACGAGCTCTTTCCCATTCTGCGTGATAGAAAAGATCAGCTGGCAGGGACCCTGTCAGGAGGGGAGCAGCAGATGCTGGCCATGGGACGGGCACTCATGTCAAAACCCTCCCTTGTTATGATGGATGAACCTTCCACCGGTCTGGCACCGCTGATTGTAAAAGAGATCTTCCAGATCATTGTGCGGCTGCGTGACGAGGGAAATACGGTGCTCCTTGTGGAGCAGAATGCCAGGGCCGCGCTGGGAATTGCCGACCGCGGCTATGTACTGGAGACCGGAAAGATTATCCTCCAGGGACCGGCAGATGATCTGCTGGCCAATCAGGATGTGCAACGGGCCTATCTGGGGCGTGAAAAAAACGATTAGTCACTCTGCAGCAGACGCCGGATCTGAACAGGCACGCAAAAAACCTGTTCTTTATAAAACTTAACCCATTTTCTGACTATGTACTGGGAATCTGAAAAAGAATGTATGGATCGCAGCGAGCTTGAACAGCTGCAACTGGAACGACTTCAATCCACACTGTATCGGGTGGGCACCCATGTGCCTTTTTACCGCCAGAAGTTTGGGGAGCTGAAGATTGATTATGAAGGCTTCAGCTCACTTGACGATATTCGCAAGCTGCCCTTCACCACCAAGCAGGATCTTCGGGACTCCTACCCTTACGGACTCTTTGCCGTTCCCCTTCGCGAGGTGGTCCGGGTCCACTCTTCATCGGGTACAACCGGTCAGGCAACTGTTGTCGGTTACACCAGAAATGATATCAAGAACTGGTCCAATCTTGTGGCTCGTATCCTCACGGCTGCAGGACTTACCGCAGACGATGTAATACAGATCGCCTTTGGCTACGGACTCTTCACCGGGGGCTTTGGTCTGCACTATGGCGCAGAACGCCTCGGGGCCTCGGTTATTCCCATCTCTGCCGGAAACACCAAGCGGCAGATTCAGATCATGCAGGATTTCAAGACAACAGCACTGGTCTGTACCCCGTCCTATGCTCTGAACATTGCAGATGTCCTCTTTGATATGGGAATCAATGCGGCGGGCTTGTCACTGAAATTCGGACTCTTCGGGGCGGAACCCTGGTCCGAGGCCATGCGTCAGGAGATCAACGAAAAACTCGGTATCCGGGCCACGGACAACTATGGGCTCTCTGAGGTGATGGGCCCGGGAGTGGCCGGTGAGTGCAGTGAGTGTAACGGGCTTCATATCAACGAGGATCATTTTCTGGTGGAGATCCTTGATCCGGAGACCCTGGAACCCGTTGAGCCGGGTGAAGTGGGGGAACTGGTTATCACCACCCTCACCAAAGAGGCCTTCCCCATGATCCGCTACCGGACCCGGGACCTTACCCGTTTTCTTCCGGAGCCCTGTCCCTGCGGACGGACCTTTAAACGAATGCACCGCATTCTCGGCCGCACAGATGACATGCTGATTATCAAGGGGGTAAATGTCTTTCCCACCCAGATTGAGTCGGTGCTCTTTAATATCGATGGTACCGAGCCCCACTACCGGATCATTGTGGAGCGGGAGAACCATCAGGACCGGGCCACGGTGCTGGTTGAAGTGAAGGAGTCACTCTTCTCGGACCAGATGAGTCAGCAGCGTGAACTCATTGATATTATACGAAAACAACTCAGCTCAGAGCTTGGCATTGGTGTTGCCGTGAAACTGGTTGAAGAGAGAACCCTTGAACGTTTTGAAGGGAAAGGCCAGCGGGTCATTGACAAGAGAAAAATATGAGTCGTCTGAATAATAGAAAGAGCGATGCTCTGCGTGAGCTCTCTCTTGAGTGGGATTTTCAGCCGGGCGCGGATGCCTCTCTGCTGATTCGCATGGGTGGCACCCATGTGCTCTGTGCCATAAGTGTTGAAGAGAAGGTCCCCCCCTTTCTGAAAGACAGCGGCAGGGGCTGGATAACTGCCGAGTATGGAATGCTGCCCGGTGCCACCAACTCAAGGTATCGGCGTGAGATAGGTGGTCGTTCGGGCAGAACCTGTGAGATACAGCGTCTTATCGGGCGCAGCCTGCGAATGATGGTGGATCTTTCCACTATCGGGGAACGAACCTTCCGGGTGGACTGTGATGTGTTAAATGCGGATGGCGGTACCCGTACTGCGTCCATCACCGGTGGAGCCCTTGCCTTGCGGCGTGCTTTTGAAAAACTCGCGGCGGAAGGAAAAATGGAAAAAATGCCGGAAATTCTGCCGGTTGCGGCAATTTCAGTGGGGATTGTTGCTGGTGAGCCCTGTCTTGATCTTGATTACAGCGAAGATTCCGTTGCCGAGGTGGATGCCAACTTTGTGATGAGTGGCGACGGACGCTGGATAGAGATTCAGTCCACGGCGGAAGGAAAACCTTTCAGCTCAGAATCATTTCTGGCTATGACTTCGCTGGCTGAAAAGGGAATCAATGAACTTTTTACGCTATGGAAATAGTATTTCCCTGTGAGAACATTCGCTCCGCAGGAGGAAAGTAAATGTATATCTGCATAGACTTTGATGGAACGGTGGTTGACCATCGTTATCCCTATGTGGGAGATCCTGTACCACTGGCCATTGACTGGCTGCTGCGCTGGCAGGAACTCGGCGCAAAACTTATATTATTCACCATGCGCTCTGATGATGGTGAGGGACAGGAGCTGCTCAGTGATGCAGTACGCTACCTGCGCGAAAACGGCGTTGAGCTCTTTGGTGTCAATCAGAATCCGGATCAGCTCTCCTGGACAGCCAGCCCCAAGGCTTATGGACAACTCTATATTGATGACGCAGCCTTTGGCTGCCCCCTGACCCACCCGGCAACCTTCAACAAACCCTGCGTTGACTGGCGCGAGGTGGGACCGGCAGTGGAAAAACTACTGCTGCAAAGCAGGTAGCCCGGAGAGAGTAAAACCACAGGCGGAAATATGAATGTTCTCGGCGTAACAGATCTTGGCCTTTTTGTCGGAGCCGGCCTGATCTTAAACATCACCCCGGGTGCGGATCTGCTCTACATCACCAGCCGCAGTGCTGCGCAGGGGAAAAAGGCAGGAGTCATTGCAGCCTTCGGTATTGGCACCGGCTGCCTGGTCCATGTGACAGCGGCATCTTTCGGGTTGTCAATGATCCTGGTCTCTTCTTCGCTGCTTTTCAGTCTGGTGAAATATCTGGGTGCAGCCTATCTGATCTATCTTGGAATACAGACCCTTGTTTCCCTGCGAAAAGGTGATGCCACCCCTGAAAAACCAGACCCCGAAACAGCTCTTGCACAGATATACAGGCAGGCAATTCTCATAAATGCCTTAAATCCCAAGGTGGCACTCTTTTTTATGGCTCTGCTGCCGCAGTTTGTTTCCCGCGATGCCGCCCATCCAAGTCTGACATTCCTCTTTCTCGGTATTTTGTTTACCGTAAATGGGACCATGGTCAATATTCTCATGGCCCTCTTCACCTCTCTGCTCAGGAGCAGATTTCAGCGTATGGCACTCCTGCCAAAGCTTCTGAAAAGCCTGGTGGGGACACTTTTTGTTGCACTTGGTGCCCGTCTGGCACTTTCCTCCTGATTTCCGCCTCCATTTAACGATGGTTTTTCCCGGCAGTGATGGATAGTTGCAGTAGCCCTTCTTCTATTCCCGGAGGCACGCTCCATCAGCAGCAGGTGTTCACGGATTCAGGAATAAAAAACCCCCTTCCAGATGATCTTGGAAGGGGGGAGGGAGGGAGGAGAAGAAAATATATAAAATCGACTCAGCAGCCGACGGGAAAAGTAAAAAGTTCTGAACTATGCCATGGGCAGCATTCCTTTGGCCTGGAATTTTGTGAGGAGCGCACGATGCAGCTCAAATATTTCAGCGGTGAGTCTTGCTATCCTGCCTGTGTCAGGGTTTTTAGCCTCTTGAAGACGCCTCCTGTTGGCACGTCTGATGGCGATTTCGCGGCGTAGAAATTTCATTGTCCGTTCCTCATTGCTGAAGTAAAAAAGTATGTTTCAGATTCTGTCTTACATTAAGCAAGGGCTGTGCCAGAAAGCTGGCATGTGGCTATCGCCTTGATTGTGCGTCTGATTTATGAATGGTACTTCAGGCGGGTATCGTTTTCGGGTGGGAAGGTGAATAGAAAATATCCATTATCAATGAGAAGACTGTGTAAAAAGTATTCAGTCCTCTCATTCAACTGCTGTGCCGGAAGGAGTCGCCGTCAGTCTCCTGTCTGATATGCTGTGCCCTTCAAGACGAAGCAGGAACTCCTTGGCTTCAGGCCCTCCGGCAAAGCCTGAAATTTTACCTGATTTCCCGATAACCCGGTGGCAGGGAATAACGATGGGAATGGGGTTTGCCCCGTTTGCACTGCCTGTTGCCCTGAAGGCTTTTGGAAAACCCATCATACAGCTCTGTTCCTGGTATGATCGTGTCTCGGCATAGGGGATCTCCAGCAGTGCTTTCCAGGCCTTTTCCTGAAAACCGGTTCCACTTATGTGCAGCGGGAGGGTGAATACTTTGCGTTCTCCTGCAAAGTATTCCTGGAGCTGGGACCACGTCTCTTTGATAATTGCATTCGACTCACACCTGATATCGCCGGTTTTGTCACGGAATTTTGTCCAGTTTCCAGAGAAAACAACGGCCCGTAAAGAGCTGTTGTCGGCAACAATGCGAATATGGCCTACGGGCGTGTTGAACTGCTGGTAACAGATATTCATTTTGCTCTCCCTCCATATGAT
>JAMOMO010000418.1 GCA_027067035.1 Desulfobulbaceae bacterium | reverse complement strand
GGAAACGGTATTGATGACCAGACTGTCCTGCTGTTTGTAAAGAGCCTGTTTCGCTGTCTCAAGTGCATACAGCGAACCATAATAGCCATCCAGATTATAGTCGGTCCCCAGTCCCCGCAACAGCGGGACATTGAGCATGACCCCGATGGACATGCGTTGCGTCCCGTAGTTATTCTCCACCTGGGGTGTGATGGATCCGGATATACCGACTTTTGTCTTTTTGCTAAATTTGACCCCGGCCGACCAGTACTCGTCACCATTGGCACTGTAGTTGATGGAGCTGGCGGGAATGATGCGGATATCGAACTTCTCCTGCTGCATCTTCACATTTAAACTGCTGGAGGAAAGGCTGAGACTGGAACGCTGCAGGGAACGATTGTTCTTCAGTGCAATCTCAACAGCCTGATTGAGAGTCAACAGCTCCGAAGAGGGAGAAGGAGGATCTTCCCGGCTGAAAGCGTTTCCCGAAGCACAGAGCAGGCTGAGAAAGACACTCATATACAGTGGAAAAAAATGATTCCAGAATTTTCCATTTCTTTTTTCCATAACAGCCGGGACAGACAGAATAGATGCAGCAATACCCTTGTTAAGATTTTTCAGGAATCTCTTTCAAATCATCTCCTGTTTCCTGCTTATACTTCATGTAGACAAAAAATCCTATGATTCCGAGAAGGAGCATTTTCATTCGCAATACCATTCCCATTGCCAGGGATGCCGTTGCGGGAATGGAAACAAGGAGAAAGTAAAAGACAAAAACGGATTCAAAAAAGCCGAGGTTTCCCAGAAGAGTCACCGGAAAATGGGCAACAAAGAGTATGGTGGGGATCAGGGCGCAGATATGGAGGAACTGATGCTCAACTCCCAGCGCCAAGAAAGCCACAGAGACATTGATCCAGGTCAGCAGATAAAAAAGGGCCGTGAGCACCACCAGCTGCAGGAGAAGCTTCCGATCTTTTCGTATGGCCCCGAGGGCAAGGACCAGCTTTCCATGTATTGTCTCCAGACGCTGCATGAATTTTTCATAACGCACGCGCATGGCTTCAAGGAGAGCTTCCCTTTTTTTATATCTGACAAGGGACAGCATCCTGTCACAGAGTCCAAGGACCAATACAAATATCTTCCTGGGGAGGACATAGGGATCCTTCACCCGCGCAATCCATAATGTCAGTATAATCAACACAACAGAACCGGCCACTGGAATGATAACGTAAGGACTGCTGTAGAGGGATGGCAGCAGCAGTGGAGTAAAGATCACAAGAAAGAAGAGAAAAAAGATTCCGGAAAAACGTTCAATAAAAATGGCTATTGCAGAGTAGGACTGATCCTGAATCAACTTACCGGAATAAAAGGACCGAACCACATCTCCCCCCACCGTTGAGGGCAGCATGTTTGAAAAAAAATACCCGATCAGATAAATGCGGAAAAGGGTGGTAAACGGAATCCGGCTCCCTCCTGCATCCAGAATCATCTTCCACTTGAGACAACTCACCCCGATCATGACGGGAGACAATGCAAATGAGAGCAAAAGATATGTCCAGTCTATCCGGGAAAAGATGAGCGCCAGTTCGTTTCCCTGGATAAAGGAGACCAGTACAGAGAAAAAGAACAGGCTCAGTATAGCTTTAAAAAACAGTTTTTTTTTCTTGTTCACTGTCAGTGACACTTATATGGAATCCAGGATATTGCTCACCAGCGTGACACTTTCACGCGCTTTCTCTTTTTCGCGTTCAACAATGGGAGCCATTGCAGCAGTCAGTCCTTCCCGCTCATTCCATGCCCTGGCAAGCAGCGATGTGAGATTTTCCACTGAAAGATCTTCAAAATCAATGGTCCAGTCTCCCATCCCGACGGTGCGGAGAAAACCGGCACTCTTCGGATAGGCGTTTATGGAGATGGGAGGGGTACCAACCGCGGCACAGAATATCAGTGTGTGGGTTCGCAGACCGGCATGAACATCCACCTTACTCAGTAACCCGGTGAGTTCCTGGAATGTATAATCGCAGTTCCCGACAACTTTAATTCGGGACTGATGCCGACTCTGTGCAACACATTCGCGGGTGACCTTCATATCCATAATCTGGCTGACGGTGTAAAGGATATCCACATCCAGCTTTTCTATGAGGGCATCGGCGGTGCCACCGAGAACTTTACAAAACTTCTCCCTGTTCAGGGTTCCGGTTTCACTCCAGTTATCAATATAGGCATTCACATTCAGGCCGATGGTTCCCCTGGGATTGCCAAAGAGCTGCTCTTGAGCAATAATTTCATCAATTCGCCGGTCGGAGGGCAGTTGTGTATTGAGGGCACAATCTGCGTGAACAACAATTTCAGGATGTTCAAGCTTGAGATTCTCAATTAAGCTTTTGGTCTGGGCATCCCGTGTTATCACAAGGGGGGAGCTGTCGAGCACCTTTTGAAGCGCATTTTTACCCACCTCATGATCAATGGGGCCAACGGAAGAATTGTAAAATATAATGGGAATATTCTTCTTTTTGCAGAATGGTGCAAAGAGCGCAATGGATTTAAGATTATTGACAAAAGGATTGTTGAATTTACGGTCAAACAAAATATTATCGGTGATGAGTACCATATCGGTATTGGTCATGGCACTGTACATGGGCCAGCCGAGATTTTTCAGGCAGAAGTTCCACGGCATCATTCCAATGGGTACGACCGGATGATGTCCAAAACTTTTTTTGATGAAACGTGTGCTCAGCGTGGGTATTTTGAACGTTATATCAGAGCGTTTCAAGGCAAAATCATCAAGGAGGTTACCAAGAATTGCATTATCCCCTGCATTGCGTCCGGAGTTATTTCCCAGAACTGTAATGGTCTTCATATTTTTCCCTGTACAAGGTGACTGAGTTCAGCTGTTTCTGCCTCAGATTATGGATTACTTTCCTACGGTTTCAGCCAGCCTTTTTCTGCATAACTGCTTGCTGTCTCTATAATACCTTCCCTGTTAGCATGTCTGGGGCTGTAGCCAAGGACATCGCGCATCTTACTGACATCAAAGTTTCGATCTTTTGAATAGAATGCCACCCGGCGACGATAGATGGGCGGTTCAATTCCCAGCGGTTTGCAAATTGCCTCGCAGATATCGCCTGCCAGAAAAAAAGGCCCGATGGGCAGCCGCAGTATTTTAAACGGTTTCCCGAAATGCTCAGCGACAATTCTTCCTATTTCAGCAATTGCTATTGGCTCATTACTGCCACTGATAAAGGTTTCCCCCTGAGCCGCAGGGTGTGTTGCTGCAACAATAAAGGTGTTTGTAAGATCATCCACATGGACCAGATGGTACATGCACTTTCCCTTTCCAAGCAACAGAAAATAGGGCTTCAACGCCATCTTAAAGAGCTTGACCAGCCGCCGGTCGCCGGGTCCGTATATCGCTGCCGGACGAATAATGGTATAGGGCAGGTCATTCTTTGCAGCAAACGAATTGAGCCACTGTTCCGCCTCAAGCTTTGTCCGCTGATAGCCATCTCCGGGACTGAAGGGATACTCTTCAGTTGCCGGAGGATTTTCAATGTGTCCGTGAACACCGATTGTGGATATATGTATGTAACGCTTGAATTCAGGATTTTTCAGGACCTCATTCACGATAAGCTGGGTGCTTTTCACATGGACGTTCCAGTAATCCTTTTCGCTGCTTTTGGCATCCCGGAACGCAGCGGCAAGATGAAAGACATACTCCTGTCCCTTCACTGCCTCTGCAATCACCGTTTCATCAAAGACATCCCCGCGGAACCATTGAATATCAAGGCCGTTAAGAGGACTTAAATCCGATGATTTCCGTGCAAGGCAACTCACAGCCAGACCTGCAGCCACCAGTTTTCTGGTGAGTTCAATACCGGTAAAGCCGGTGGCACCTGTGATAAGTACCGGAGTACCCGCTGGTATCTGACAAAGATTTTCGCTCATTATATTCTATCCTTCAACAAAAACTGTTCCACGTGGATTATTTCTGACCATCTCCTGACTCCCTGCTTTGGGAAATGAGACAATCTACCATCGGCATATGACTTTTACGAGATTTTTCTCCCTGCAGTTTTCCTGTCAGCCGCCGGCTCCATCCAGCACATAGCTGTAGCAGTTATCAAGACGCCGGCTGTACTCCTTGAAATTATAGCGTGTTTCATACAGATGCCTTCCGGCCCTCCCAAGAGCTTCCCGTTTTTCAGCATCCATGGCAAGATCGGCGATTGCATCTGCAAAAGCCACGGGCTCAGGTGCGGCAAGAACTGCCGTTGTCTCATCAAGCAGCAGTCTGTTTGATTCAACATCGGTGGCAACAATTGCGCGACCGACCTTCATGTAATCCAGAATCTTCAGGGGAGTATTCACTCCCGACACCCTGGGTGACAGAAGAATATCAGATGCGGCAAGATAGTCAGGCAGCAGATCCGGAGCAACTTTCCCCAGAAAAGTGACCCTCTCCTCGAGGCCCTCTTCTGCCAGCAGTTCCTTTTTTTTCTGAATTTCAACATCAGTGCCGCCAATCACAATAAACCGCAGTTCCCTGCATCTGCGAACCACATGGGGAATGGAGGAAAACATCAGCTCCACCCCCTGATACACGGCAAAAGAGCCGACAAAGGTCACCAGCACCTCATCATCGCGGCTCTGCAGCTGTCGTCTCAACTGTTCAACATTACCGGGTTCCGGCTCAGAGAGTGACGACGGGATATCAAAGATATGAAAGGCACGGGTTCCTGTCGCCATGGAGTTGATCTGGCTGACCAGGCCCGGTCCTGTACCGATCACAGCATCTGCAAATCGAACTGCCAGGCGTTCCACCATGGCATACCCTCCCATGATCACGTTGCGCAGAAGACCTTTTTTGTAGGAAGAAGGATCAGAATGCTTCTCAAAGATAACCTTTGTACCAAATATCCTGCCCAGCAGTACTGCTATCATTCCAGCCTCTTCAATGCCGTGGATAACCTCGTAGCTGTTCCTGAAACAGAGGAACATTCCCTTAAACAGTATCAGCAGATCAAAAAACAGTTTTGGAACGGAAGGACCGATGGGCACATTTTTAATGCCAAGGGGATTGGCCACCCTGATAATCCGTGCCCCCTCTATCTCCCGTTTTTCTCCCACCGGAAGAGTCAGCAGGTCCACATCGTATCCAAGGCCGGTCAGTGCAAGGAGGTTGAATCCCACCCGGATGGGGGAACCGCGCCACTGAAAAAAAGGTTGCGGCGATATAATAAGGATCTTTTTCATTCAGCCGAAAAGATCCTAGAAGAGGGTATAAATAAATGGCGCTGACGTTTCACCGGCAACAATCAACACCCCGATTCCAAATGAAATAACAAGCACTGGAATAATCCACCAGACCTTCTTTTTCCATGCGAATTGAAATACTTCTTTTATCAGGGAAACCACATGTTTCAGAAAATGCATAACTGTATTCCTCTTTTCTTTCGGAATGAATTCAGGAAAAAACTATTCAGAGCATCACGTGTGCCCGGAAGAGTTTTGCATATTAGTCGAGTGTGTAGCTGTCACGCCAGTTTTCATCATCATCAAATGCAGGCTGTTCTGATTTCTCAAGCAGATACGAACCCAGCACAAGACAGTCCATCTCTGTGCGCATAAAACAGCGATATGCATCTTCAGGAGTGCAGACAATGGGCTCACCCCGAACATTAAACGAAGTGTTTATGATGACGGCATAGCCGGTGAGATCGTAAAACGCCTGTATGATATCGTAATAGCCCTTGTTTGTTCTGGCGGTAACTGTCTGAATACGAGCAGAATAATCCACGTGGGTCACCGCAGGAATATCTGATCGCAGTTGATTGATCTGCTCATCAAAGGGAATGCTTTTATCTTCTTCGGCAACCAGGCAGCGCTCTTTTTTGACATCGGCCACAATCAGCATGTAGGGAGATGGACGGTCCAGGTCAAAATAATCCGCGGCTTTTTCCTCAAGACAGGACGGGGCAAAGGGTCTGAAAGACTCCCGGTACTTTATTTTAAGATTCATGGTGGACTGCATGTCAGTCGACCTGGCATCACCGATAATGGACCTGCAGCCAAGGGCCCTCGGGCCGAACTCCATTCGTCCCTGAAAGAGCCCTATGACCTTCTCATCCGCTATTCGTCTGGCAATTTCCCGGCTCCAGTCAGCGCCCTCAAACTTTCGGGCAACATACTTATTGCAGGCCAGGTAGGCCTCAATCTCCTCATCAGGGAAGGACGGTCCGAGATAGGCGCCCTCCATGGTGTCATGCTCTGTTGTACTGCGCGGCATGTTCTCAATCTGATGCCAGGTCAGCAGCGCAGCGCCAAGCGCGCCTCCGGCATCTCCTGAGGCGGGCTGGATATAGATATCTTCAAAAATATTTTCCCGT
>JAMOMO010000417.1 GCA_027067035.1 Desulfobulbaceae bacterium | reverse complement strand
AAGTGATCAAGGAGGCGGCCGGGGCAGGCCACAAGGATCTCAACTCCACGCCTGAAGGCCTCGAACTGTGGATTTTTTCCCACTCCTCCGTAAACTGCAACGCTGTGCAGCCCTGTTTTTGCGGAGAGTTCCTGAAAGCTGAGGTGGATCTGTTCTGCCAGTTCCCGGGTTGGAGCGACGATCAGTGCACGTACCTTTCCCCGAGGGCCTTTTGCCAGTCGCTGGATCAGCGGAAGGGCAAAGGCGGCTGTTTTTCCGGTGCCGGTCTGGGCCAGACCTAAAATGTCGTGGCCTTTTATGACCTCCGGTATTGCCTGTTCCTGGATGGGGGTGGGATGTTCATAACCACAGTCACTGATGTTGCTGTTGATCTGGCTGATGAACTGAAACTGTTTAAAACTCATGGAAACTCCTTGTTCTATCTCTATTACCTGAATCCGTGAGCATTTCATGGAGCCTGGCCATGAAATGCTCACGGATTCAGGTATTTTTATAGCTGCGAAAAGGGGAGAATCTATCAGGAATTGTCATGTGCTACCACTGTTTTCTCTGAAACTGCTCTTTATATTGTTCGGGGGGACGGGTGGTTTTCGGCTAACAGACCGAAATGTAGGGGGAAAATAAAAACCTGAAGTCGTGACGAGAATTTGATGACAGTGAGTATAGTATGCTGATTTTACCAGTTTTCCTCTCAGGAACAATCCGGTTATTACTTCAGTGTACTCTGCTGTTGTGTTGGCAGCTGCTCACGAATTCCGGAAAGAGAAAGGGAGAGGCGGGGAGTCGCAGAGGAAGGAGGTCCCGTGTGATTCCCCGCCGGATGTGCTGTCAGCAGCCTTCAATTGCTGCAGCTGCTTTGGCCCTGGCAACTTTTACTTTGACCTCGGTGCCGGGTGAGAGGGTTGCGGCCTTTTCACCACAATCCATGGTTACAATACCATCTTCAACTGTTTCAATGGTACATCTCAGAGTTGCTGCCTGAACAGCAACGGTCGTCATTGCGGTAAAAAGAAGAATTGCCATCAAGGTTGTTATTTTTGTCATCTGGTGTTCCTCCACATTTGGGTTTGTTCTTTCGGGCACCGTGCCCTTTCCTTTGTCTTCAATGTATGACAGAAAGGTCCTGGAAAAAAGCCGATATCGGGTGATGTCGGGTATGTTGTTGTGTATATCTCCGTTATTTCAAGTCGTTGTGTGCGGGTATGAAAATCGGGTCTCGGCCATGTCTGCTGAAAATTGGCTTGTAAATAGTTTCAGAAAGCGTACTATAATTAACCTGAATCCGTGTCAGAGATATTAAAAGGGGAATAAGCAGAGTTTCATATCAGTCAAATGTCAGATACCAAAACAGCAAAATCCGGAGTGGCAATGGTTCGTGTTTCCGGTCCGCGAATACGTTCTCTTCGGGAAGACCAGAGTCTGACCCAGTTGTATCTTGCCACTGCAGTGGGGGTGACCACTGAAACCATCTCACGCTGGGAACGTCAGGAATCTCCAACCATCAAGGAAGAAAACGGAATTAAACTTGCCGAAGTACTTGGCGTTTCCCTTGAGGAGATTTGCTTCACTGATACATCTGATGGGCAGGATGAAGAGAACGAGATTGAGGAGACAGGCGCAATTCGGCCTGCCAGGATTGTGGCCATGGCACTGGTTGCCCTTATTATCCTCTCCGCTGTCGCCCTCTTTCTCTTTGTCGGGTATCAAAGCGTTGACACCTTTCATTTCTCGGCCAGACGAATTATGCCCGCCCATACCGTGGAGGGCGCACCTTTCCCCGTACTTATTGATGTGGATTTTGTGTCGGAAAAAGACTCTTCCCTGCTGCTCAAAGAAGAACTGGCTCCGGGGTGTACGGTATTGAGAAGTGTCCCGACAGCCACACTCCTTGGCGGGAATACACTGAAGTGGATTGATAAAAGAGGGCATGGCCGAAAGAAATTTGCCTATATGGCAAGCTGCTCCTCTGATGCAGAGGTGAGGAAAACCGGGAGTTTCAGCGGTTCCTTGCTGGTGCGGCAGGACAGTCACCGGGAAATTGACGTGGATGGACCGGACCATCTGGATCTGCTTGAATATCACTGGGCTGACAGCGATATGAATAATATTATTGATGATGAAGAACTGCTGGCGGTCTATGACGATTACGGTACTGTTGAAGGGCTTGGTGTTGATGTGGAAGGGGTGGAGAGCATCTGGATGGGATCTGGCTACAAATGGAATTCCAAAAAACATGTGTTTGAGATTATTCCCTGAACGCTTTCAGGGCAGGAGGGGGTATATGAAGGACAGGAATAAAAGACTTCAGCTGCAGATTGTTTTTCTCTTGGCTTTCATCTTTCTCGGGAGTGTCCTGGAGCTTCATGCCGAGGGGGTGGCTGCCGCCTATATAGAAAACAGCGGGGTCAGGACAGTTCTGGAGCTGCGGGTGGCTGATCCTGCGCCAACATCCATTATTGTGAAGCAGTCTCTTCCTGCCGGAGTGAGGGTAGAGAGTGCCAGTCCGAGATACAGTAAGTTCTCTGGCAGGAAAAATATGCTGACGTGGCTGTTTAAGCGTCCTCAGCCGGGAAAAATCCGTATTGTTTTACGCTATAAAGAGGCTCTGACAGCCAAAGGAGCCACTGCGGTTATTCGCTGTAAGAGCCCCAGTGACGGGACTTTGATGACCATTAATGTCAGATAGCTTTCCGAATCTGTGAGCGTCTCCCGGCAAAAACGTGCACCAGAGAAAAGAAGAAAACGGATTACTGTTGACGGCAAAGCAGCTAACGTCAGTATTTGTTATTGAAATTTTACCTATAGATAGTCGGGAGATTATTTGAGAAGCAGCTTCAGGCAGTCTTCAAAATTTCGGTCTTCCAGACCGTTAAATTCAAAAAATTCGAGCCCCATGCCTTTGGGTTTACGGAAACGCTGGGTCCAGCGAACCACTGCCTGAGCCTGGATGGAAATCTTCTCTCCGGAGCCGTCATCAAACTGGAAATTGAGCGATACAACACTGCCCTTTGGCATCAGGTGTTCAGTTGCCAGAAACATGCCGCTTAAGCCACAGTCTTCGGCAACTCCTTGAAAGTACTCTTCTGTTTCTTTGTCAACCTGCCGCTTACTGAAACCAACACGGACGTTGCTTGCCACTCGTTTGAATCTGCGTTTTTCCTCAAACATTTATATCTCCGGCTGCCTGAAAAGGTGATCGTGGAAAATGGATAGAAAAAAGGTCTTTTTCATTTCTCTCATTTCACCGCACTTTTGTCAACCGCTATGCCTTGTGTTGGAAAAGAGCAGGGTAAAAACAAATCCTGACATCGGAAAGGAACAATTTATCTGTTGCGAACTGAAAACTATTTGCAAAAATATGGTTTCAGTGCTTCAGTTATGAAAAGAATTATTCCTTTTTTCATTGGCTTGGCAGTTTTACCGGCCAATTTCCCCGGTGGAAACTCCGGTTTGAATCCATTCCTACCCACAAGGGCACTATGAAAACACTGAAATTTCCTCTGATTTTTACCATTGTATCGGCTTGTGTTCTTGCTGCTGTGTCTCTGTCTGCCGCTTACAGCAGGACCTCATCCTATGATGTTACGGCATCTCCTGAAGAGCTGGCAAAGCAGATTATTTCACAGCTTGAGAAGAAAGAGTATCAGGAGGTTTCAGGTTTCCTGAGCTATCTTTTGGAAGAAAAGCTCTCAGGGATCAATGGTACCAGAGTTCTTGATGGGCTGTACGATGCTTTGAGTGTGATTGACAGAGAAACACTCTGGGATACCTGGATTGAGTCGGGTGCCGGTGGTCACTGGGCATTTATTGTAAGGGGAGAATGGTTTATTACGAAAGCGTATGAGGTCCGCGGAAGTGGTTATTCTTACACGATAACAGCCGAAAGAAGAGGTTTAATGGAAGAATACATTGCCTTGGCCAGAAAGGATCTGGAACAGGCATATAAGATGGAACCGGGTGATCCCAACAGCGCTGCAACCATGATCTTATTATGCACGATGCAAAAGTGTTCTGAACAGGTCATGGAAGAGTGGTTCCGGCGGGCCGTAAAGGCTGATTCCGGCTCAATGCCAGCATACCATGCTAAAATAAACTATCTCTCTCCCTCATGGTATGGCAACCAGCTGAAAATGAAAAAATTTGCCGAATCCTGCTACAAGAACTCGCCGCCGGGTAGCATAGTATATACCATCATGTTCGATTATATTAATTATAATATTTTGTATAAGAGTAGAAACAGGAAAGTCTATCTCGGTCAGCCCGATGTGCAGGAACTTGTCAGTAACTGTCTGCAGCGCTGGGAAACGGATTTCCCGAATTCTACAGCCGCCAAGATGATGCGGGCAAAATTTGCCGGGTATCTTGGGAATTACTTCGAATCTTTCACTATCTATAATAATCTTTTGGAGAAAAACCCTGATTTTGTTGAAGCTCTGGCGGGCCGCGCTGGTTTTTATATACGTAGAGAAGAATTCAAAAAAGCTGAGAAAGATTATCTTCATGTTTTAGAGGTCGAACCTGACAATGAATGGGCACTGCTTCAGCTGGCAAGAATAACATTCAGACACTTTAAAAATTATGAGAAGGCATTGATGTATGTGGATCAGGCCATTCTCCTGGATCCAAGAGATAAAAGATATTATTTTACTCGTGCCGATTTTCATGCTGAAATGAAAAATTATAAGGAGGCTATTCAGGATTTAACGACGGTTCTAGCCCTGGATAATCGTTTTCAGTCTGCTTATATGAAACGGGCTTCTTTATATGAGAAGACTGGACAAAAAGATCGTGCGGTTGAAGATTATCTCTACCTGAAAAAGATGGGAAAAGGCTTTGCCGCGAGTGCTCGTGATGCTTTACAGAGAATCATGGATGAAAAGCAGGATGGGAATGCTGTGAGTAGCTCTGCTGAACCAGCTGTCACTCAACAGCAGGCTCCCAAAGTACTAACGCTGGCGGACATGATGGATTCTGCGGAAATATTGTATTTCCGTGGTCAGTCAGAGAAGGCGGTAGAGCTTCTGGAAAAGATTCTTTCCCTTGATCCCAAGTACGGTCCGGCTCTTTTTTTCATGGGACAGATGAAAGAGAAACTGGATAATGAATATGAAGAAGCATTGACCTATTATAGCAGGGCAGTGAGTTCCGATGAGAAGAATAAAGAATATCTATTAAAAAAAGGCTATATCAGCTATCTGCTGCGCAAGTATGATGATGCAATAGAAGATTTATCAGCACTGATTGTACTGTCTCCACAAGATGAGTATGCTTTTTACTATCGTGGTCTCTGCTATGATGCATTGCAGAAAAAAGAAAAAGCCTTTACCGATATGCAGCGTGCATCCATGTATTCCACAAATATCCCTGAAGTAATACAGTATCTGGAAGAACATCGGCCAATTCCGGAATCTGTTGCCGTCAGTGAAGTGGATGACCTGACGGAGTTGGCAAACAGCGATATGGTTATGATGCGTTATGCCAGTGCTGAGCGAAATTTCAGGAAAATTCTTGAGATTGAACCGGAAAACGATAACGCATATTTCCAACTCGGGTTAATTGCTCTCATGCATGACAGAAATCGTAAAGCTGCAATTTCTTTTTACAGTAAGGCTATTGAACTCAATGATGAATATGGAGACTATTACCTGAACAGGGCAGCACTCTATCAGGCTATGGGTAAACTCAAGAAGGCACTTGCTGATTACAATCGTCTGCTTGAACTGAAGCCCACATATGGCAAAGGATATGTTGACAGGGCGGAATGTTATCAGAAACTCAAGAAGTATAAGGAAGCTGAAGCCGATTATAAGAAGGCATTGAAGTATGGTTCCTCTTCGAGGGATTATATTAAAAGATGTCTCGCCGAAATATATGTCAAGACCGGAAGCGCTGTAGAGGAAATTCCCGAAAATGTAGTCATTTTGTTACAGCGTGCTGAGATTTTAGCAGGGAAAAATGAGATTGATGCTGCTGTGAAGGATTTGAAGGCAGTGCTGGCCATAGACCCGACAAACGACTCTGCCTATTATCTCCTTGCGAAAATTGCCAAAAAGAAGCAGCGTGATCCTGAGAAGGCACTGTCATATTTTTCCAAGGCCATAGAGCTTGATAGTGCTAACAGAGATTATTACTTTCAACGAGGGCAGGTCTATTTTGAAAAAGAGGATTATGCCCATGCAGAATCTGATTTTACTCAAGCTATCCGACTTGCCCCGGAAAATGGACAGGCCTATTATTATCGAGGAGTTACCAACCAGAAGCTTGGAAATAAGCAGCAGGCCACAGATGATTTCATCAAACTCATGAAATATTCTCCCAGCTGGACTGAAACCGCCAAGAGCCACCTGAGAGAGTTGAGGAGGTAGCAACCCGGTATCCTGC
>JAMOMO010000416.1 GCA_027067035.1 Desulfobulbaceae bacterium | reverse complement strand
TGAAAAGAGGCTCTGCCTGGCCGTTGCCCCGCCGGACAATACTGCACCGGGCCTTGCCGAGGCAAAGGCGGCCCGTTCCATAGGCCTCCATCTGCTGGGGCTTGGTATTTCCGTACCTGAGCAGTATGGCTGGGATGAGGAGCATGGTGTTTTACTCTTTGAAGATCTGGGAGATGAAAAACTTCATGACCGTGTTGTTGTTTCGAAATCCGGAGATTCCTGGGTGGAACAGGTCCGGCCACTGTATGCGGTCTCTGTTGAGAATCTTGCTGAGATGCAGGTGCATGGGGCCGAGGGATTTGATCCAGAGTGGTGCTGGGACAGCTCCGCGTATGACAGAAAACTTATGCTGGAGAAGGAGTCTGCCTATTTCCTCAGGGCTTTCTGGGAGAACTATCTCGGAAGGGAGGAGCCTGCGGGACTGCAGGAAGAGTTTGAACAGATTGCTGATCTGGCTGCATTGATTCCTGCACACTATTTTCTGCACCGGGATTTTCAGTCCCGCAATATCATGCTTCGGGGTGACGCCCCCTGTTTCATAGATTTTCAGGGTGGACGTCTGGGGCCGCTGGCCTACGATCTTGCATCTCTGCTCATCGACCCCTATGTTGCTCTGCCCTTTGATTTTCAGGAGGAGTTACTTGATCATTACCTGGACCGGGTGGAGAGTCTTGTTGCTGTTGACCGGAAATCATTTGTTGAGGAGTATCTTCTCCTTGCCCTGCAGAGGAATCTTCAGATTGTCGGGGCGTTCGCCCATTTGACACGAGAGTGTAACAAGACGTTTTTTGAGCAGTTTCTGCCCATGGCACTTGTCTCTTTAAACAGTATTGTCGAATGTGAGCTGTTTGCCGAGATGCGGGTATTGAGAAAGACGGTGGCCACTGCTGTGCAGTCCGGTTGACAACAGATTACAGAAAAAACCGATTCACGATGAACAGCGAAACAGCCGGGATCAGTATGCTCCTGTTTCTGTCATCGGATTTTTGTCACTGGTTCAGCGCCAGTATGGTACACCCAGCGTGATTCGAACACGCGACACCCAGGTTCGAAGCCTGGTGCTCTATCCAGCTGAGCTATGGGTGCATCCGGCACTTTTTTGTAAAATATCGTTTCCAGAAAAGACTCTCCAAAAATAATCCACTCCATAAGTGCTGTCAATTGTTCTGGAGCATATTTCTGTTCAGCCGCCGCAGGTGATACGGATGGTTTCAGCTTTTTCGCTGATTCCTTTTTTCAGAACTTCATGATTGTAGGCGGCTATCACGTCGCGACGTTTCAGCATGCCCACCACCCATTTATTTTCAAGATCCTCAACCACCGGGATTTCTTCAATGCCCTTCACGTCAAAGAGCTGCATGGCAGTGTAGAGTGAATCATCAGGTGTCAGCATGATCACGTCCCGGGAACAGATACCGCCCACCAGATAGCAGACCCGTTCGGCTTCTGCCCGGTGCAGGATGTTTTTCACGTCCTGCATGGAGATGATTCCTGTCATTCTGCCGGAATCATCCACCACGGGAAAGTAGAAACTGTTTTTGGCCATCCGGAATATTTCCAGCAGGTGGTTGATGTTGGCCCGTTCCGAAATAAAATCCACATCCTCAGTGATGGCCTTGCCTACCCGGACGGATTTCATAATGGCAGCCTCGCGTCCTTCGTGGATATCAATACCCTCCCGGGTGAAATCAACGGTGTCGATGGAATCATGATTAAACTTTTTGGCCACCATGACTCCGATGATGGAGGTGAGCATGATAGGGATAATAATAAGGTAATTTCCCGTCATCTCAAAGAGCAGGAAGATGGCCGTCATGGGTGCGTGGGTGGATGCGGCAAGGAATGCCCCGATTCCAACCGTTGCATAGGCGCCTGGATCTGCGGTGTATGTGGGGAGTAGAAGGTTGGCCACATGGCCGAAACAGCCGCCGATCATGGCCCCGATAAAGAGGGCCGGGGCAAAGACACCGCCTGCACCTCCGGATCCCAGGGTAACTGCGGTGGCAATGATCTTCAGAAAGATAAGGATAAAGAGTATGGAGATGGCGCCACCCCCGTTGAGCACACTTTCAATGAATCCATAGCCATCTCCCATGATCTGCGGGTAAGCCATTGCAATACACCCGATGATAAAGGCACCACTGATGGGTTTAAGCTGCGGGTGCAGGGGCAGGGTCTCGTACTTGTCCCGTACCCAGTAAAAGATGCGGATGTGGAAGACCGCAACCAGTCCGATGATGAGTGCCATCAGGCTGTAGAGCGGGATCTCCACAAAGGGATTGACCATGAAATAATGGGGGATGGGGAAGGCCGGGTTTTCGCCGTAATAGGCGCGGGTGACAACGGTGGAGAGGGCGGAGGCGATCACCAGAGCTGCAAAGGAAGATATCTCAAAGGTACCGAGCAGGACGATTTCCGAGGCAAAGAAAATACCGGCAATGGGGGCATTGAACATTCCGGCAATACCGCCTGCAGCTCCTGCTGCAATATAGACTTTCATCCTGGAGCCGGATACCCTGAAAAACTGTCCCACCTGTGAGCCTGCAGCCCCGCCGATGGCGGCAATGGGACCCTCGACACCGGCTGAATTTCCGGTCCCGATGGTGAGTGCTGTGGTGATGATTTTAAGGGCAATGGTTCGTGCCTTGATATAACCGCCTTCGAGATTTACCTTGCGGAGGAACTTTGTGAAGCCGTAACCGTTCACCTCTCCGGGAAAGAGCAGTGAGAGCGGGATGAGCAGTATCATGCCGCTGATGGGGATGAGGGGAAGGAGCAGGAGGTGCCAGCCGCCCTGTTCGATGCCGAGAAGTCCCTTGCCGCCTTCAAGAAAGATAGTGTCAACCCAGTGCACAACGGTTCGAAAGATGATGTTACATAATCCTGCCATCAGTCCGATGACAGAGGCGATGATCATCATGCCGGTATTTTCGCCGGGCATGAATTTGCGAAGTTGGGCTTTCATTGTTTTACTGGCACCTTGCAGCCTACGCTTGCCGCTTGTTTGAGGAAAAAATCATCTGTCATACCGGCAATATAATCACAGACCATCGCCGCAGGGGCGTGGGAGGCCAGGTAGGTCGCATCCATGTCTGTCATCAGATCAACGGGTTCTGTCGCCTCCCCTTTCTGCAGCTGCAGCAGGTAGTGCTCAAAAAGGGTCTCGTAACAGTTTTTGACAAGAGGGAGATTTGTTTTGGTTGTGGGGTGAAGATAGATGTTCTGGTAGTTAAATGTCTTGAGTTCCTGAAGGCAGTCTGCCACTTCCTGCGAAAAACCGATATGGCCACAGCCTTCATCACTGCTTTCCGGGATATGGCTGTTGCTGATAAGATCTGTGACCAGAGTGTAGACGATTTCCCCGTTGGTGCTGCCAAGTACAGTGCTGCATGACTGTGGAATGTCGTCACGTTCAATGAGGGAGAGCAGAATGGCATCTTCAATGTCCCTTCCGATGTAGGCCACGGTGTCAGCCATACGAACCACGCATCCCTCCAGGGTCATGGGGGCCAGTTTGTATTTCGGGTCCTGTTTTTTCTGTTCCAGTTCAGCGTCAAAACCATCGAAATCCCGTGGGGGACCGGGGGTGATCCGGTTTGCGTGGATCTCGCCGTCATGACAGAGGATGCCGTCCAGGGTCTGCAGTGACAGGTTCCAGCCCCTTCCCTTTCGTTCCAGGTGGTCAAGAAAACGTACGGACTGGATATTATGCTGGAAGGGCGGTAGACCGTGCCTGACACAGAGCTCTGCCAGAAAGCTTTCTCCGTCATGGCCAAACGGTGCGTGGCCGATGTCGTGACCTAAGGCAATGGCTTCAATGAGATCCTCGTTGAGCCCGAGAAACCGTCCGATGGTTCTGGCGATTCGTGAGACAAGCTGTACGTGGAGTACCCGATGGGTGATGTGGTCGTTTGAGACCAGACAGAAGACCTGGGTCTTGTCGATATATCTGGTGTAGGCTCGTGAGTGAATGATACGATCAGCGTCAAGGCTGAAGGCCTGGCGATAGCCGATGCGGGTCTCTTTTTTTCGACGCAGGGAATCCGTTGAGCGTGTTGCCGCCCGGGAGAGCCGTTTCTCTTCCAGCCTGTTGAGATTGTCCAGGGTTGGGAGGAGGCTGTTGTGTGCTGAAGCTGCCTGCATTGTTGTCAGTAAGAGCTGTGTCTTTATCTCTCTCTTCAGTGGCCACGGGATTGAATTGTTCCTGGATCCGTGACGAAAAAAGTTGCCGGAAGAGAGTGTCGTATACTGATTGTACCTGTCTGCCATCAAACGCTCACGGACTCAGTGTGTCGTTTTAACGGTGGCAGACGGGAAAGCTGCGCATTAATAAAGACCAAAAGAAAGCATTATACCAGACTGGATGGAAAAAGCACGTTTTGCTCAGCCCTTCCTGCTAAAAATGGTTTTTTTCCCCTGAGAGTGTGGTAGAATCGTGGCAGACAGTGTTTGTTTACTTGAATCCAACAGGGGAGATCTGCAGTGAAGATATCCATAGAATATTGTACAAAGTGAAACTACAAACCCCGTGCTTCCAGGCTGGAAGAGGAGTTGAAAAAAGAGTTGAATGCCGATGTGAGCCTCATCGCATCTGATGGCGGTGTCTTTGAGGTGGTGGTTGATGGAAAGAATATCTTTTCCAAAAAGGCCATTAACCGCTTTCCTGAAGAGGGAGAGATTGTGAGGCTTATTCAGGGTTGAAGAGAGTTGTGGGGGCTCAGGCTTTACCGCCGGAAAGGTTGCAGGATGAGACACATTCGTCACAGTTGTTGCGTGTCTTGCCATGTTTGTAGTAATCGGCAAAGCCCTGCAGCAGATCGTTACCGCCCCGCGGGCAGGCCTGGAGAAAATCAATAAAGGATATCATCCGGGCAATGACCTCCGGTGGTGCGGCGTGTTCCACCCTGCAGGCACCTTCCTCTGCCGTCTTGGTGTCGATGGCCAGGACCTCGATGAAGAAGCGTTTAAGGGCATCATGGCGGAAGATGACATCTTCCGCCGTTTCCTTGCCAAGCTGTGTCAGGGTGATTGGCTCGTAGGGGGCATAATGGATGAGTTCTTTTTTGGACAGGGTCCGCAGGGCCTCCGTCACCGAAGCTCTGCTGACATCAAGGCGGGTGGCGATATCTTTGCTTCTTGCCACCTGATTGATGGAAATAATGTGGTAGATGGCTTCGATGTAGTCTTCCAGACTGGCTGTGAGGGAAACCGTTTGAGTGGACATATCTTTTATCTGTCTCTGAGATGAAAAGGGGTGATCTGCCGGATAGTGGAAGAAGGCCCGGCAATATTTTCAGTAAAGTACCCTTGTTTGCTGACATCGTCAAGTTTGATACCGATGAAACACTAATGCGTAACAGGAACCATGCTCTGTGAATTGAAAATTGACAACCTTGCCCTGATAGAAAGTCTTCACCTTGATCTCTGTGAAAACGGTGCCAGCGGACTGGTGGTGATGACAGGGGAGACCGGTGCGGGAAAATCCATCATGCTGCGTGCCATTCACCTCCTCACCGGCGGGCGTGCCTCCGCTGACTGGATTCGCAGTGGTGCCAGACAGTGCACGGTGGAGGCACTGTTTGAGATCTCACCTGATAACGAACAGCTGCAGAACATTTTTGCGAAGCAGGGTCTGGAGGTGGACGAAAGCCTTGTGATGAAACGGGTTGTCACCGATAAGGGCAGGAGCCGGATGTATATAAACGGCTCCCCGGCCACCGCAAAAATGGCATCAGAACTCGCCGTGAATCTTTTAAATGTTGCCAGCCAGCATGATCATCAGCAGCTGCTGCAGCCCTGGTTTCACCTTGATTTCCTCGATACCATGGGGGAAACCTGGAGGGACAGAAAAGAGTTTGACCGGCTTTTCGCGACCTGGCAGGAAAAGAAAGAGCTGCTGGAGACGCTGCAGAGGCAGGAGCAGGAAAAAGAACAGCGC
Source organism: Desulfobulbaceae bacterium (assembly GCA_027067035.1). Lineage (GTDB taxonomy): Bacteria > Desulfobacterota > Desulfobulbia > Desulfobulbales > Desulfocapsaceae > Desulfocapsa. The sequence continues at coordinate 453 of JAMOMO010000416.1, read as the reverse complement.
AAAGATTTTCTCCAGTATCAGGTGCAGGAAATTCAGGACGCTCAGCCGCTTCCCGGAGAAGATGATGCGCTTGGCGAAGAGAAAAAACGTCTCAAAAGCGCCGACGCTCTTATTAAGATCAGCCACAAGTCTCATAAACTCATGGAGTATTCACTCCTCGATGGTCTGATTCAGATTCGTATGGATATGAGCCAGGCTGCTGAAATGGACAGTGATGCTGAAGAACTGGCCGCCGAATGTGCAGAGTTCAGCTACCAGGCCGAAGACCTGGTGCAGAAACTGCGCAGCTACCGTGATTCATTAAACAGTGATCCCCATCGTCTTGATCTGGTCAGTGAACGGCTCAATGAGCTGCAGGGCCTGAAAAGGAAATACGGAAACAGCATTGAAGCGGTCCTTGCTTTTGCCGCTGAGGCGGAGAAAGAACTGCAGCAGATAGAAAACCTTGATAAG
>JAMOMO010000415.1 GCA_027067035.1 Desulfobulbaceae bacterium | reverse complement strand
GAACGTATCCATTTCAGCTCCAGAAACTGCACCATCCAGTCAACAGGCCGCCAGAAACGGGTGGAGGCGGCACCCGGTTTCCACGCCTCCTGCTTTGACTACGATTTTGACGAAAAAAAGGTGCTCGACATGATCGTTGAGTACTCCCTCAAGCTTGCCGCCCATGTGCGATATGACAACGTGGGAACCTGGGAATGGATCGTCTCCCGTTCGGGCCAGCCATACCTCCTTGAGGTCAACACCAGAATTCAGGTGGAAAATGATGTGTCTGCCCGTATCAGTTATCTTGACGGCAAACACCCCAACCTGATTCGGGAGCAGATCCGTCTGGCACTTGGTGAAAAGATCGGCTACAAGCAGAACAACGTCGAGTTCAAAGGAGCATCCATTGAGCTGCGCATTGTGGCGGAAGATACCAGGCGCGGCTTTGCCCCCTGGATCGGCACCATCACCGAGTTCACCTTCCCGGACCATGACTGGTCCGCTGTCTACACCCATGTACCCTTTGACAGGCCTTACACCATTCCAAGTGAATATGACCCCAACCTTGCCCTGGCACTGGTATGGGGAGAGAACATGGATGAGGCAAAGGAACGGGCTGCCAGATATATAAATGAAGTACGAATCAAGGGAAAAGACTCCCAGGGCGGCTCCATCATCACCAATCTTGACTATTTAAAAGAAAACCTGAACCGGCTGTTGACCTTCTAAAAAAACGTTCCGGGACATCACCATATGAATGAATTACTCAAAGCGCTTCAGAAGATTGAAGAACGCATAAACTACCTGATACAGATAAAAGATTTCACCAACTGGGGAAATCTCTTCGGATTCCAGGAGACCTGCACCAAGCTCAAGCAGAATCCTTATGAGTACCACGAGGAGCAGTTTGCCTCTGAAATCCGTAAACTCAACGACTCCATCTCCTTTCTTGAGGAACGTGCCGAAGAGCAGCTCACGCCCATGGAACGGGTACGTATCGTACGAACCATTGAACGCTTCAGCCTCAAGGACATCCTCGAAAATGTCTACGAGGATTACACCGAGCTTGGCGGACAGGATGAGGCAAATATTGATCCTGCAATGGTCTGCGCCAAGGCCACCATTGTCCGGAGAATCAAGAATAAACCGTATACAGCAACGGTCATGGTTATTGGCCAGGAGACAGGACATGGTGAAGAGTTCCGGAACGGCGGATCATGCAAGCCGGAAGGAAACGAGAAGGCCCTTCGCTACATGAAGGTTGCCGAAACCGAAGGTATTCCCATCCATTTCTATGTCTTCACTCCAGGCTCTTTTCCCATCGAGGAATACCCGGGAGCGGCCCAGCAGATTGCCCGGAACATCTACGCCATGACCAAACTCCGCGTCCCGCTGGTCTCCCTTATCTCAGAAGGAGGATCCGGAGGAGCCGAGGCCATCGGACTTTCCGATTTCCGCCTCATGTGTTCCCACGGCTACTACTCCGTTATCTCACCTGAAGGTGCTGCCGCCATTGAAGGCAGAATCAGGGAGGGGGAGAAGGTCCCCAAAGAGCTGATTGAGGTCTGCGCCGAACGCCTCAAACTGACAGCCTATGACAACCGCTCCATGGGAACCATTGATGCCATCGTCAAAGAGCCCCCCCTTGGTGCCCGTCATGATGACTTTGCCTTCTTTGCCCAGATTCGGGCGGAGATCACCAGGGCAACGGACAAGGTCGTGCTCAGCACCAAGAGCTTCAAGGCCTTTCGTGACTGGGAGAACAAGAGAAGGAAGAAGAAGACGGAACGAAAAGATCTGGCAGTTGATATCCCCTGGGATCTCAATCCGGATGAGCAGCGGAGGCTGCTGGCACTGCGCTCCAGAAAATATCGGGAAATGGCCATGATGGGATTTGGCGGCCACCCTGCTCCCACCGAGACATTCCTGAAACAGTTTCAGGAGAAAAGTGAAAAGGTCTACTATAACCTGCGCTACGATGTTTTGAAGAATTCTCACAAGCAGGTGAAAAAGATATTCAGGGAAGTCTCAGGTGAGGGATCAGTGATGATGAAACGCCTCTCCTCCCCGCTGAATACGGTGAAGGACTTTTTTGCCAAAAGCGACGCGGAGAAAACTCCGCCGCTGCGTCTTACCTACAACCAGAACATCCCGACACCCCAGCCGGTACAGGATCCCCTTGAGCTCACCGACACCTATACCAGTCCACGGGCCAATGAGGACAGAACCGTTACCTGCCCCAACAGCCTGACCCATGGCTGCAAGGATCTCTGGATACCGGATCTCTATGGTGAATTTGCGGGAGTCTGCGAAAACTGCGGCCACCACTTTCCTCTGGAATACAAGTGGTACCTCCATAACATTTTCGACCCGGACTCAATCTTTTTCTTTTCAACGGACATTACCTCCGGAAACCCGCTGGGATATACCGGATTTGATGCACGGCTTGAGGACTCCAAGAAGAAGACCGGTCGCAACTCTGGCAACATGACATTCACCGCCAATGTGATGGATATCAAGATTGTGGTCTCCATGCTCTATCAGGATTTCCGCAGTGGTACCGTGGGATCTGCTGAAGGAGAAAAATTTGTTCAGGCCTGTGAACTTGCAACACGCAAAAAGCGGCCTCTGCTCTCCTATGTGCATACCACAGGCGGAATCAGGATTCAGGAAGGAACCCTCGGTGTTACCCAGATGCCGAAATGCACCATGGCAGTACGGGAATACATTGATGCCGGTGGACTGTACATCGTTGTATACGACAACAACTCTTACGCCGGACCGGTTGCAAGTTTTCTCGGCTGCTCACCATATCAGTTTGCCATCCGTTCAAGCCGTGTCGGTTTCGCCGGAATCAGGGTCATCCGTGAAACCACGGGAACAGACATCCCGCCCGACTATCATTCAGCCAGAAATGCCCTGAAACGCGGACATATCCAGGGCATCTGGGATCGTCGCGACTTCCGCCGCAACCTCCATAAATCCCTCATGACCATGGGAAGCCACAACCTCTATTACCGCTGATTTTCCGCAGCACACCCAGCCATCAGATTGAAATCTCTGATGACTGAGTGTGCTGTCTTCTCCCCCTGCCCGTTCGTTTTGTAAGGGCACCCTAAACTTCCTCCTCCGTTATACCGATATATATGTATACGGTGTTCACACCTGATTCTCAACGGACTGAGGAGGTGCAGTATGAGCATATGGCTATTTTCCATACAGGACAGGGATGTCAGCTACGGAACTAAAAAACGGAAACTTTTAACCAAAAAAGGATGTAACGAGCCATTTAAGGACAGGTTCTGGTGCCCTAAAAGAAAGTGGTTCATGAAAGAGACCTGCCCCTTTATGAACAGACGGGAGTGTGAAAATTTTTCAAATATGAGCGGTGAAAAACTTGCCCATCTCTAAAACAGAGAAGAATCTTATTCAATGGCCTTGCCATGCTTGACGGATGTAACGCCTTGTGCTATTAGTTGCCATCAGTTTTCCAATTTATTGAAAACGGGCCGTTAGCTCAATTGGCAGAGCATCTGACTCTTAATCAGCAGGTCCCCGGTTCGACCCCGGGACGGCCCACCATATATACAAAAAGGGTATCAGCCATGATCATGGCTGATACCCTTTTTTGTTTTTGATAAACAACGAGGACTTATAACAACAGATCAGTCAAGCACTGGTCTGGGCGTCTCATCCGTTGAAGCAGGCAGAATGGGATATACCACATCCGGCAGTTTCCCTGTTGTTGCCTTGAGGAAACTCACAATCAGAGCACCTTCAGCCTCACTGATTTCCGTCCCGAGCTGGGCTGTCCCCATAAGTTTTACGGCATCGGTCAGAGACCACACCTTACCGGAATGAAAATAGGGCGGTGTCAGTTCCACATTACGCAGAGTAGGAGCCTTAAACACGTACTCATCACTGGCCTCAGCAGTCACCTTTATCCGTCCCTTGTCACCAAGCATTATATCTTCTGCCGGACGCTCTACGACACCAAAGGCGAAGTAGTCCTCTCCACCCATGTTCATGCCTCCATGACAGTCTGCACAGCCTTTCTCCATAAATACCGCAAGACCCTTCTGTTCCTCTTCATTGAGCGCTTTTGCATCGCCCCGCAGAAACTGGTCAAAACGGGAATCAGGTGTTATCAGGGTGGCTTCAAAGACTTCAATGGCTGCCGCCATATTGTCAAAAGTTACAGGATCTGTTTCTTTCGGAAAGGCCTCAGAAAACTTTTCCACATAGCCCGGCATGCTCTTTAAGGTCTTAACAGCCCCTTCCGGCGTATTGTTCATCTCAACTGATGCCTGAACCGGCCCCTTGGCCTGTTCTTTGAGATCTTTGGCACGTCCATCCCAGAACTGCGCCATATTGTAAACGGAATTAAAAACAGTAGGAGCATTACGTGGCCCCTTCTGCCAGCCGTGACCGGTTGAGGTCTCCTGAAAATCATCTCCACCCATACCAACATTATGGCAGAAATTGCAGCTTACCAGGCCGCTTTTTGACAAGCGTGGTTCAAAATAGAGCATTTTTCCCAGCTCAACTTTCACCTCAGTTGCGGGGTTTCCTTCAATGGCAGGTGCCTCATGGGGAATTGCCTCAAAAGTTCCCCTGGCCTCCTGCATCACACTGTTTTCGGCCTGAGCCATTCCTGAAGCAGCAAAAAACAGCGCCAAGCCAACAAGTACCTTCTTCATAGTCTTTCTCCTGTATAAGTATGTGAATAATTATCACTATCGCAACCCAAAGGTACTATACCTGTCAGGCTTGTCAAGCATTTTTGCGACTGATAATCATTTTCATAAAAGAAACTCACCTGTCCTGAAAGACAATTACAATGGCGCTGCGACTGGTAACCTATTCCTGTAAAGACAGGGATTTTGGTAAACCGTTTTTGTAACACAGTATATTTTGCCAATCCATGGACACATTCCCCTGGGGAATTCATCCCAAACAAATTTCTACTGTTGCAACTTTCTTAAAATGGGACAATTCACATTCTTTACCATTAGAAAAACCTCATAAACATCGTCCCGAATATTCCCGGGACCGCTGTGGAACCGGTCACCCACCAGTTATTTCAGGTGAAAATACCGGCCCCACAAAACACAGAGCACTGGAACTGGTTTTTTTTGTTCCAGAAATTCCCAACCGGGATCATATCAAATCAGTAGTCGCTGTCAAAAACGAGGCCTCTGAGACAACCAGGTTCCCGGTAACTCCGGGAAGGATGCTTAAGCTCCTCTGTACTGAAAGGATACAATCACTTTTACCACCTTGCTCTCTCTCCGTGACGATTCCAACGCCGCCGATGAGGTCTATGCTGTCTGTGCGGTTCTTCGTACCACCCAGGTTGCGGCACATAGACAATGGGTCTTGGTCCAAAAGCAGGTGGTGGAACCACAATCACCGGACGTGGATAAAACGCTTGTCGGGGAAACGGTGGATGCTGCGGACCAGGATAATATCCTCCTGCCTGCGAAGCTATCAAAGTGCGAGCTACTGCCCCTAATACTACACCAGGCAGGATAACATTTTCACTATTGTGACTCATTGCCGGTTGACTTGAAATTGCTAATGTGAGCAATGTTAATACGATTGTCAAAGCTGTTTTTGTCTTCTTCATGGGCAATTTCTCCAGGTAAAGGGTTTTGGGTTATGCTTTCCCTTTTTTCTATATTCCGGGACACCATTTGTCATTGGACATCGGGTGGCATGTCAACCGATATCGGGTAACATGGGCACACAACACCAACATAACAGCTGGACATAACATCAATAAAACCAACAGTGCCTTAAAGACAGATTCAACAGAAATCATTCTTCCCAAAAGAACAGCTGGACAATTTAATGAGCAGCCCATCTCTTTTCAGTGCCATAAACAGGAAATGCATCGCAGGAAAAGAATTCCATAAGCAAGATATTCAAAAGAGTTTCAAGAAGCAGAGACAAACATGTGACAGATCTGGGTTTGACAATCCCGGAACGCCAGGCATTGGATATCCACAAATCGACTGGATTTGTCAGATCTTAAGCGTGGGCTGCCCAGGTTAAGATATGAACTTTTCCACGGGGGACAAAGAGTATGAAGAGATTATACCTTGAGCGGGAGAATTCTGGTGTCTACTGACGTGGTGTTTGTCAACAGCCCCTTTTCTTTTTCTATGACCAATTTGGCGCAGACCGAAAAAGACCGGAATGGCAAGGAAAGTTCATTCCAGTCCTGCCGGACAATATTCCACCCGCCACATTACCCGGCAGGACCTCCACTGCACCACTGCTACACGTCCACCCGCCCGTACGTTCGAAGTTGGCTTGTTATCCTGCAGGGCGCATTGTAACGCTCCCTGTCTGTCACAGTCCATACTTCTGCCCTTAGTTTGCCGCCGGAGGCGGAACAAATGAGGGAAGAA
>JAMOMO010000414.1 GCA_027067035.1 Desulfobulbaceae bacterium | reverse complement strand
AGGTGATGCGGCTCTGCAGCAGGGACAGTGAAAGTGGCTGGCTCATCGTTGTGGAGCTTCCCGTGGAGGAGGCATTCCTTCCACTCAAGCGAATTGTGCGCAGCACGATTTTCTCTTTTATTCTCTCCTTTCTGCTGAGTGCTCTGGTCATTGTCTTTTTCTCCAAACGCATATTTAATCCCCTGAAGAAATTTAAAGAGGGAATCATGAAGGTGGCCGCAGGTGAACGTCAGGTTGCCATGGAAATTCCCTATCAGCTCGAATTACGGGATCTTGCGGAGACTTTTAACAGTATGGCAAAACGCCTGGATACCAAGATATCTGATCTCATCGACTCCAAACAGGAAACTGAGGCGGCCAGGGAGGAGATACAGAGTCTGCTGCGACGCCATCAGACTATTCTTTCTTCGCTGGCTGAAGGGGTCTGTGAGCTGGACAGAGGGGGGCGGATTCGCTATATCAATAAACCCGGGCTCGCCATACTGGGGTATCAGCACCATAAGGAGGTATTGGGACTGCCCATGCAGGAACTTGTCTATGCTGCTGATGATGAAACGGCGCAGCCACTCTATTCTGCCTGTTTCAGTGGCGCTGTCCTGGTGATGGAAAGCTATTTTCTCAAAAAGTCAGGGGAACGCTTTGCCGTTGTCTATGCAACGGCTCCTGTGGGTCAGGGTGAAAGACATCAGGGAATAGTACTGTCGTTCCGTGATGTTACTCAGGAAAAAGTTTTAGAGGATCAACTGCAGCAGGCCCAGAAGATGGAGGCCATCGGGATGATGGCAGGCGGGGTTGCCCATGATCTGAACAACATACTCTCAGGGGTGGTGAGCTATCCGGAACTGCTGCTGCTCAAGATTGACGAGGGCCATGAATTACGGCGCCCCATTGAGGCAATCCGGGATTCCGGACTGAGGGCCGCGGCAATGGTTAACGACCTGCTCACTGTGGCAAGAGGAGTTGCCTGTGTCAAGAAGCCGCTGGTGGTGAACAGACTGATCTGTGACTATCTCTCGTCCATAGAATTTGCAGATCTGCACTCACGGCATCCCCTTGTTAAAATTGAAAAACATCTGGATTGTAAGCTTTGCCTCTGTCTCTGCTCCTCCATACATATTCAGAAAATAATCCAGAACCTGCTTGGCAATGGCATGGAGGCTATTCAGGGGAAGGGGACCGTGGCCATCTGTACCTCAAGCAGAAGGCTTGATGCGCGTGAGGCGGAACGTCTTAACCTTGCCGCTGAAGAGTATGTGACCATTGAGGTACATGACAGTGGCCATGGCATTGATCAGAAGGACCTGAAGCGCATCTTTGAACCGTTTTTCAGTAAAAAGGTCCTTGGCCGCAGTGGTACGGGGATCGGTCTTGCGGTTGTCTGGAACACGGCGCAGGATCATGGTGGAACAGTGGATGTCTCAAGTGATTCGCAGGGAACTGTCTTCACGGTGTATCTTCCCGCTGTGGGGGCCGGGGCGGGAGATGATGAGGAACTGAATGAAGAGGAGGACCCGCATGGCAGCGGTTCAATCCTTGTGGTTGATGATGAGGCAATTCAACGTGATATAGCAACCGAAATCCTGCTCACTCTGGGATATTCAGTCCATGCCGTGGCATCGGGGGAAGAGGCTGTTGCCTATCTGAAGGAGAATAGTGTTGATCTTGTGATGCTTGACATGGTGATGGATCCGGGGATGAGCGGCAGGGAGACCTTTGCTGAGATCAAGGCCATTAACCCGGCTCAGCGTGCCATTATTGTCAGCGGTTTTTCCGAGGATGCGGAGATTCACAAGGCAACGGAAATGGGGGTCAGTCATTTCCTGAAAAAGCCGTACTCCATCAAGGCACTGGGCCGGGTGATTGAAGAGGGACTTACTGCATGACTCCGGCCTTTTTCTTTCCAAACAGAGCAGTCAGAAAGATTCCGGCTTCATACAGAAAAAAGAGCGGTACGGCAAGGAGTCCCGTGGCCATGAAATCACCGGCGGTGAGGAGAAACGCCAGAAATATGATGGCGCCGTAAAAATAGAGGCGCTTGGATCGAAAATATGACGCCTGCACAAAGCCGGCCTTGCCGGCCATGACCATCAGAAAAGGGATCTCAAAGGAGAGTCCGAAGGCCAGTATGGTACGGGCCACAAATGTGAGGTACTTGCCGAATTTAGGCAGAGGTTCCAGGTTTTCCCCGGCATAGCTCATAAAATAGAGCAGCATCCTCGGCAGAACTCCAAAGAGTGCAAAAACAGCTCCCGTTCCAAAGAGAAGAGTGGCCCAGAAAACAACGGTGACGGCAAATTTCTTCTCGTTACTTCGCAGTCCCGGAGAGATGAACATCCAGATCTGAAAGAGGATAAAGGGAAAGCTGATGACAATACCCACCAGCAGAGAGAGTTTGAGGTAGGAGAGGAAGGCCTCGGGCAGGTTGGTGTAGACCAGATGATCAAGGTAGGGGCTTGCTGCAAAAAGCGGCTCCATAAAAAAACGGGCGATATCCTCTGAGAAGAGGTAGCTGAGCCCTGAGCTGATGACAAGGGCCGCAAAGACCTTGATAAGTCTCTGGCGCAGTTCCTCGTGGTGGGGCCGAAACTGTTCAAGGCTTCTGACAAGAAGTGACACTAGCTCTGCTGCTCCTCGGATTTCAGTTTTTCCTGGAGTTCCATCGTCTTGGAATCATCCACCACTGTCTGCTCCTGTTCGGTTTCCACTGTTTCGGGTTGTGTTTCCCGGGTGGCTGTTTCAGAAGGCTCTGCGGCCACAGGCTCATTGTCTTCTTCAGGAGTGACTTCTATTATGGAAGAGTCTTCATCCCGTTTAAATTCCGTGAGTTCAGGCATTCTCGTGGGCTCCCCGCCCGACCATGTATCCCCTGTTACTCCGAGGACCTCATCGGTGAGGGCCTTTGAGGCCTTTTCTATTTCAGGTTTTATCTCGTCAAGGGGATTTCCATCCTCTGTCAGGCTTTCTTTCAGGGTGGTGGCCGTCTTTTTGAGCTCAAGGATTCCCTTGGCAACCGATCGTGCAAGATCAGGTAATTTGTCCGGACCAACCACAATTAATGCCAGGGCCAGTATCAGGATAAGTTCAGGTAAACCAATGCCAAACATTCTTTTAACCTCGTTTTGCCGGCGCGGCATATTTCCCAACTGAAATATGCCGGCCAGTGAATGGCAAATGTACGGTATTTGCCGTGGGGTGTCAACGGCATCAGTTTTTTTTTGCGTCTCTCATGGGTGCCCGATTTTATCAATCATCTGATAATACCGTTGGAAAACTTCAACGGGTATCTCACTGTTCCAGTGTCCCGAAAGCCGTGCAATGAGATAGCAGAGGAAGAAGAGGCCCAGGGTAAGGGCCGGCAGCAGCAGTGGTGTAACTGTTTTCTTGCAGGGGGTGGCAAGGGTCAGGCATTCATCCTCAGGGCAGGCCTGGACGCATTCAAGACAGCCGATGCATTCACAGTTTCGCACTGTTTTTCTCCTGGTGATATGAATGGAGGCGGGACAGGCTCGCTCACATTTCTTGCAGCTGGTACATATTTCAGGATCACGACGTATCTGTAGCGGGCTGAGGAGTGCGGTAAGCCCGAGGAGTGCTCCGTAGGGGCAGAGGTATCTGCACCAGAAATTTCGTATGACAAAGGAAAAAAGGATTATTCCCAGCATAATGGAAGCTGCAAGGACGCTGGGCTGAAGGAAGAAGTGGAGCATCTTGGCATCACTGATGAGGTTGTATGGCGAGCGGTGAAAGTCGGTGAGTTCACTGAGCCCCATCTTCCAGAGAATAAGATAGGCAAAAAAACCAAGGAGCAGGTATTTCACGCTGAGCAGGGGGAGGTCTATCCAGGCGGGCAGCGCAAACATGATGCCTGTTTTCTTTCCTACGCGTTCAGCCAGGTTTGAGGAGAATCCAATGGGGCAGATCCATCCGCAGAAGCCTTTGCGGAAAAAGAGACTTATCAGGATGGCTGCAATAAAAACAGTGAGTCCCGCTGGATGAATGGTGTCAAATTCAGCCCCCATGAGAAAACGCTTCAGGCTGACGAGGGCTCCGAGGGGAAGAAAGGCCTCCACTGCCGAGGGCCGGGGCACAAAACTGTTTCCGGCCGGATCAAGGGCCCAGAGGTAAAAAGAGTAGAACTGCCACCCCACATAGATGCAGAAGATGGCAAAGAGTGACTGGCAGATAAGTCGCAGCCGGCTGATTTTCTGATTCAATGAATTGTTGTTCCCGTGTTGTGACATGTGGGTATCCTGGTCTGCTGTAAAACTCAATTTCCGGTGGTGGTATGTTTCTTTTGCTATGCTGTCGCACGGTCTCGCCCTGCAGGCGTCCGCCGACAATATCCTGTCATATGTGAACGTAGCAGAACACTCCCTAGAATAGCCTTGATTCAGGTCAAGAACCAGCGCTTTTTGGACAAATCATCTTTTTCAGTGCTGGTTCCTCAATAACGATCTGCAAAGGATTGACTTTCACCGGTTGTCTGACTATATTGACGCGGTTGTCCATTGACAAATGATAAGGGCATCCCGGGCTCTGTGCTTTTCTTTCAGGATCAGGGGTGCAATAACAGATGTGTGAACAGGAGAGAGGAAATGTCCAGTGTTGTGGTTGTTGGTACTCAGTGGGGTGATGAAGGGAAAGGTAAAATAGTTGATCTTCTGACCCGCTATGCAGATTGTATAGTCCGCTTTCAGGGTGGAAATAATGCAGGTCATACACTGGTTGTGGATGGCAAAAAATTTGTCTTTCACATCATTCCTTCCGGGATCCTTTACGAAGAGAAACGCTGCATGATCGGTAATGGAGTTATTATTGACCCCGGTGTCCTTCTCGGTGAGATTAATGAGCTGAATGAAAAAGGACTGCCTGTTACCCCTGATCGTCTGATGATCAGCGAGAATGCGCATCTGATCATGCCCTACCACCAGAGTATGGATCATGCCAAGGAGGCTTCCCTTGCCGATGGCAAGAAGATCGGTACCACAGGGCGTGGAATCGGTCCATGTTATATGGATAAGGTGGGGCGGTCCGGTATAAAATTCGGGGACCTTCTTGATGACGGTCTTTTCCGGGACAAGCTGCAGGCGAATGTGGAGGAAAAGAACTTCATGCTCACCACCAAATACAACAGTACTCCGGTATCGTTTGACACCATCTATGCTGAATTCCAGGTGTTCACCGAAAAACTGGCACCCTATATCGGAAACGTCTCCGTTGAACTTGATGTGGCCCGCAAGGCCGGAAAAGATATTCTTTTTGAAGGCGCCCAGGGGACTCAACTTGACATTGATCATGGAACCTATCCCTTTGTGACATCATCCAATACCATTGCCGGTAACGCCTGTAACGGCTCCGGTTTCGGTCCGGCCCACATTGATTCCGTTATTGGAATTTTAAAGGCCTATACCACCAGGGTTGGCGAGGGACCGTTTCCCAGCGAACTCTTTGATTCCGTGGGAGAGGAACTGCAGAAAAAGGGTGGCGAATTCGGTGCGACCACAGGCAGGAAACGCAGGTGCGGATGGCTTGACGGTGTGGTGGCAGCAGATGCCGCCCGCCTGAACGGCCTGACAGGGCTTGCCATTACCAAGCTTGATGTACTCTCCGGTCAACCTGTCTTGAAGATGGCAAACAGCTATGACCTCGACGGCAAAACACTGTCGGCCATGCCTTCAAATATCAACGAGGCGGCCAGGGTGACACCTGTTTATGAAGAGATGCCTGGCTGGGACGAGGATATTACCGGCGTGAGGAATTTCGATGACCTGCCCGTTGCGGCCAGGGACTACATAAAACGCATTGAAGATTTTACCGGGATTGAGCCGGTTATTGTTTCGGTTGGTCCTGACAGGGATGAGACCATGTTGCTGAAAAATCCCTTTGAGAAGAAATAACGCATAATATGACCGGGGATTCATTGAATTCATGGTCAATATATTTGAAATGGCAATCGTGATTGTCATGGTAAATTAACATAGAACTGAGGTTTATGAATGGCACGAATTACCGTTGAAGATTGTCTGGAAACCATTGGCGAAAACAGACGTTTTGATCTTGTGCATCTGGCCGTTGAGCGAATTCGTCAGCATCGGCATGGTGAACCCTATCTTGTTGAGGGAAAAAACAAGGAAGTTGTAATGACCCTCAGGGAAGTTGCTGCTGCAAAGGTGAATTTTGATAATATCTATTCACTGCCTGATGCAGAGGATGAGACAGCTGAGCAGCTTGAGGCTGAGACAGGTGAAGAGGAAAAAGTCACGGCCTGATATGCCCTGATTGTCACATGAGACTATTTATCCGTATGGATGAGTATCTTCAGGTGAATGTTTTTGCCCGGTTATTAATATGTTTTGCGAGTCTCAGGTGATGCCTGAAGCTATCGCAATTCTCAACAAATCATAGTAATCACAAGTATCTAGAAGAAGAG
>JAMOMO010000413.1 GCA_027067035.1 Desulfobulbaceae bacterium | reverse complement strand
CCTGGGGAACATACTGGAGCTGGGATCCCAAAGAGACCTGGTCCCTGATCACCTGGTTTATCTATGCAATCTCACTGCATGCCCGGTACACCCGCGGCTGGGGCGGAACACGCATAGCCTGGCTTGCAATCTTTGGTTTTGTCTCCGTTGTCTTCACCTATTACGGAGTTAATTTTCTCCTCTCAGGACTGCACAGCTACGGCTCAAACTAGACATTTTGCAAGGAGACACACAGCTCTCCACAGGAAGTACATGAAAAAAGGCCCGTTCCGAATGAATTCGGAACGGGCCTTTTTTTTGTTTCTATCCCTTGTTGGTCTCTGGTCTGCAGCAAATCTCCGCCGAAGACAAGAACAGTCTGCTTCTAGTTAGTCTGCATCCTGGAGATATCTCCCACCCGAAGAAAGAGGGCAGAGATGGCTGTGAGTAGATTGAGGCGGTTTTGCCTGACAGCGTCATCCTCAGCCATGACCATCACCTCATTAAAGAACTCATCAACCGGTGCCTTGAGGCTCAGCATTGCGGCCAGTGCAGCATCATAATCCCTGTTGCCAAGCATTGGCTCAACCTCGGCTGAAAGTTTATCAAAAACAGCGGCAAGCTCTTTTTCGGCAGGTTCTGAGAGCAATGTCTTATCCACATCCGTTGCCCTGTTCTCTTTTATAATATTCCGGATACGTTTAAAAGAAGCGGCAAGTACCGAGAAATCCTCTTTTCCACGAATCTCCGTGAGAGCTGCAATCTTTTGCAGTGCATCATTCACATCATCAAAGCCCACTGTGGTGACCGCCTCCACAGCCTCCTGATGAGCCCCGCGGCCAACCTGGTCATTGACAAAGCGTCCCCGGACAAACCCAAGAACCTGCTCAACGGTTTCGTTGCTGCCGTTCACCTTGTCACCATACAGAGACAAGGCCTTGTGAATAACGTCAGCCAGAGGAAGAGTCCAGCGAAAATGCTCAATGATATGAAGGATTGCTATGGAAATACGGCGCAGTCCAAAAGGATCGGCAGTTCCGGTGGGAATCTGCCCGATACCGAAACAGCCGGACAGAGTGTCCAGACGGTCAGCAAGGCCCACAATGGCACCAGGCACTGATGAAGGAAGTTCAGCTCCGGCACGTTTGGGATAGTAATGTTCCTGAATGGCCAATGCAACAGCAGCACTCTCACCATCATGCAAGGCATAGGCACAGCCCATATTTCCCTGCAGAGATGGAAATTCGCCAACCATATCGGTGAGCAGATCAGTCTTACAGAGCCTGGCCGCACGGCAGACTTCCGTAACGGAATCCGGTGCAAACTGTTCGGCAAGCAGTCCGGAAAGTTTGACTATGCGGTCAGTCTTCTCAAGCATGGTACCGAGTTTGGACTGGAAAATAATACCGGTGAGAGCCTCAAGCCTCTCTTCAAGTTTCTGCTTTTTGTCCCCGGCAAAGAAGAAGAATGCGTCTTCAAGTCGTGCCCGCAGGACCCGTTCATGTCCGGTACGGGTAAGATCCACGTCCTTCACCCTGGTATTATTGACGGCAACAAAGTTTGGCAGAAGACGGTTGTCAGTGTCAGTCACCGGAAAATACTTCTGATGCTCACGCATGGAGGTGATCAGTGCCTCATCCGGGAGTTCAAGAAACTTTTCATCAAAGCTGCCACATACACCAAAGGGCCTCTCCACCAGGTTACAGACAGTATCCACCAGTGCCTCATCAACGGCAACTTTTGCAACCGCGGGATCAAGGCTCACGGAAACCGCCTCTTCAATTTCAGAAATCACAGCACTGCGTCGTTTGGCGGGATCAACATCCACGAATTTATCTGCAAGGATCTTTTCATAGCCTGCCAGATCACTTATGGGAACATCTTCATTGGCCATAAAACGATGCCCGCGACTGAGATTTGAAGCCGCCATTCCCTCATGGCTGAAAGGAATGACAGCACCATTATGCAGGGCAACAATCCACTGTATGGGACGGGCAAATGTAGCGGCATTACTCCCCCAGCGCATGGATTTGGCAAACGAAAACCCCTGAATCAGATCTTTCAGCATACCGGGAAGCAATTCGGAAAGGGCAACGCCTCTGGTCTCCTGAACCAGCATCAGGTATTCCCCTTTCTCCGTCTCCACCACCTGAAGATCGTCTACATCCGCTCCTTTCGACCGGGCAAACCCCATGGCCGCCCTGGTGGGATTTCCATCAGCATCAAAACCGGCCTGCTTTGACGGCCCCAGGAGCTCTTCCCTGGAATCAGGCTGAGAATCAGCAATATCTTCAACAAGCAGGGCCAGCCTCCTCGGGGTACCAAGGGTTACAACCGTCCCGTGGCTCAGTTTCAATTCTTTTGCCAGACGCACAAAATTTTCCTGTAACTGTGCAAGTGCAGGTTTCTGGAACCCGGCCGGCAGCTCTTCGGTGCCAATTTCAAAAAGTAGTTCAGACATGATTAATTATTTGGGAAAAGGTAAATGGTAAGTATATATTCAAGCACAACAATTCTTCAACAGTAGATGCCTTCCCGAAGCCCTTTCAGGAGACAGAGTCCATGGTGGCAAAGGTGGAATACCCCTCAGCAAGGTTCTCAACCCGCAGAGAAAACGATTTAATTGCATCTTCCCCGTCAAGGCTCCCGGCTATTCGACGGGTCAGGGATTCCACCGACATACTGTTCTCCCCCTGGATGGGTGCCCTGAACTGTTCATCATCAATGGCACCTTCGATGAGGGTGATCAGATCCTCAATCCAGATAAAGTTCCTGAATTTGACACCGGCAACGGCCCGGCCCCAGTGGCCAAGGGATCTCGGCAGGCCCTGAACTGTTTTTTCCGCAAGGGGAAGAGACACCGGAATCTCAACACGAAACTCAAGGTCATCCTCAGTCTCAAGAGAGCCATGCATACAACACTCATAGCGACGTGATTTCAGGGTTCCGGGATCATCATTGTCACCGGAGAGAAAATAGGCAAAAGACATCTCAATATGAGCGGCCTCTGCCTCAAGTTTTTCCTTCATTTCCTCAAGAATATCATGGAACCTGGCAATATCAATGGCTCCATGGAAACGGTTGAGAATCTCCACGAAACGGCTCATATGTGTCCCTTTGAAATGATGGGGGAGGTTCACATACATGTTCACCGTGGCAATGGTCTGCTGTTTGGAGTGCGCCTTATCAAGGACGGTAACCGGATATGAGATGGTCTTCACCCCGACCTTCTTGATATTGATACGGCGATGGTCCTCCTGGTTCTGTATGTCTTTCATGGCAGGATACTGAAAATAGAGACGAAAGGCTGCGACGGCCTGCAGTTCTGCAGCTTCCATCATTTGAATATTCACACCCTGGCAGAGACATGAGAAACATCCAGAGCAGTCACAGGTAGACAGCTGCCCCCCTGAATCCGTGACGAGAACGGGGCAACAGACACCATAATAATATATTGAATTTATTAAATTACACGCAAATAACGGCCCGTTTTTTCCTGTTATCATTCCGTCCATAGGAGACAGACTGCATCCCCGTCAAATGTTCACGGATCCAGGATTCTTTTCAGGGCAAATGCTTGCGGACAGCTTCCTTTAAATCATTAATATCAGGTGACTTCACCACATATTCATCTGATGCCCAGGCACCAAGATCCTGCTTATATTCATTATAGGCAGAACTGAGGATAACAGGAAGCGATGGATTGGCCTTTTTCATCTGCCGCAAGGTCTCGATACCATTCATTCCGGGCATCTGGATATCCAGAATCACAAGATCAGGCGATTCGTTTTCAAACTTTCGTATTCCCTCTTCACCGGTATAGGCGGATATGATCTCATAGCCCTCATCTTCAAGCTCCTCACGATAGAGCATCTGGATACCTTCTTCGTCATCAACAATCAAAATTTTCTTCATGGAATCCTCTCAAGATAGTCGTTCCAGTGACTCCCGCAGATAGGAGGCGGCTTCTTCAGGGGGCATGGGATTGATATAAAACCCTGATCCCCATTCAAAACCTGCAATGGATGTGAGTTTGGGTACAATCTCAAAATGCCAGTGAAAATGACTCATGTGCTGCGAACGCAGGGGCTGGGTATGGAGCACGAAATTATAGGGAACATTGGGAATGCACGCGTCCAGGCGGGAAAGACTTTCCGAAAATATTTCAGCAAGATCCTTCAATTGCTCTTCACTCTGATCATGATAGGCCGAAGAGTGGCTGATCGGCAGAATCCACATCTCAAAAGGCGTTCGTGGAGCAAAGGGGGTAATGGTGATGAAAGAATCATTCCTGCAGACCACACGGACATCCTGTTTCAGCTCCTGACTGATAATATCACAGTAGACACAGCGTTCTTTGTAGTTGTAATAGGTCAGAGCACCGGTGAGTTCCGACTCTATTTTGCGCGGCAGTATGGGAAGGGCCACAAGCTGGGAGTGTGAGTGTTCAAGGGATGCTCCTGCAGCCTTACCGAAATTTTTAAAGATGAGAACATAACGGAACCTGTCATCATGCTCAAGGTCTCTGATACGAGCCTGAAACGCCTTGAATACCATGACAAGATGTTCCGCGGCAAGGCTTGAAAAGGTATCATCATGCAGAGGGGATTCCACGATAACTTCATGGGCCCCGATACCATTCATCTTATCATAGAGTCCTTCTCCCTCACGGTTGAGATCTCCCTCAATGACAAGTGCCGGATATTTATTTGGGACAACCCGTACTTTCCAGCCCGGAGAATCCGGTGCACCATGATCACGGCCATACACCAGCACTTCATGGGGAGTGGTGTTTTCATTACCATGACAGAGAGGACAAAACCCACCGGTAGTCGGCGATTCCGCAATGACAAAATCAGAAGGTCGCTTTCCACGTTCCCTGGCAATGATAATCCATCGCCCAAGGACAGGGTCTTTTCTCAGTTCCGGCATTTATACTATTTCCCCTGGGATTTTTCCTTGGATTCCTGCGCGGTCTTACATTCAATACAGAGCGTGGTAACGGGTCGTGCCTCAAGACGTTTCAGCCCAATGAGTTCACCACAGCTTTCACATTCACCGAATTCACCATCTTCAATACGCTGCAGGGCCTCTTCGATCTTCGAAAGGAGTTTCTGCTCACGCTGTCTGATGCGGAGCTCAAAACTGCGACCAGACTCTGCACTGGCCCGGTCATTGGGATCTGGAATATTGCCGGACTGATCTGTAAGCTCTGCCAGTGTTCTTTCAGCTTCTCGCAGGATATCTTCCCTTTTTTTAATAAGCTGCTTCTGGAAGTCATCCAATACATTTTGTTCCATCAAAAACCTCTCATTTTAAACATTTAAAACATTCAATATGAAAAGAAACATTATTCCGGTCGAATAAATGTCCCGCTCTTTCCGCCAGTTTTCTTCTTCAAACAAATATCACTGATAAGCATCGCTTTATCAACGGCCTTACACATATCATAGATGGTCAACGCTGTAATCGAAACAGCGGTTAAAGCCTCCATTTCCACTCCGGTCTTCCCGCAGATAGCAACAACCGCTTCAATCTCAATCTGACAGGACTCATCCAGGAATTCAAAATCAATGGTTATTTTTGTAACAGCCAGGGGATGACAGAGTGGAATCAGGCCGTCCACCTTTTTGGCTGCCATAATCCCCGCAACCCTGGCCACACCAAGCACATCCCCCTTGGCCATGGAACCGCTTTTTACGAGATCATAGGCCTCCTGAGACATGCTGATCCTACCTGTTGCCGTGGCAACCCGTTTAGTCTCAACTTTTTCACTCACATCAACCATGATGGCGTTGCCATCGGCATCAAAGTGGGTAAATCCCTGTTCCATGTTCTTGGCCATATGAGAATACTCAGCTGTTAACTGGTCTCTTTTTCCTTCTTTCCCAACACCTCGTGGAAAAGTTTTGAAAAGAAACCTTCATTTTCCTTGTGCTGTCCATGTTTCTGGCACAACTCATCAAAGTTTTCCAGAACTTTTCTCTGCTCATCACAGAGATTGGTCGGGGTCTTCACCTGCAGCTGGACAATCATGTCACCACGTCCTGAACCACGGAGGCTGGGAACGCCTTCCTTACGCAGGGTAAACCGTTCCCCGGACTGGCTTCCTGCAGGAATGGTCAGTTTTTTCTTTCCGTGAATTGTGGGGACATCCACCTTGCAGCCAAGTGCAGCCTGAACCATGGATACCGGAAATTCACAGTAGATCGTCTGACGGTCCCGTTTGAAAAATTCATGCTCCTGGACATGGATGACAACATACAGGTCACCGGAAGGTCCGCCGCGTCGTCCCCCTTCCCCCTCACCGCGCAGTCGCATCTGCGCACCGGTATCAACACCGGCCGGAATCTTCAGCGAGACTTTCTTCCTCTTTTCCACAAGACCGCTGCCACCGCAATCGTTACAGGGATCAGTGACGATTTCCCCCTCACCATGACACTGGGGACAGGTGGACGACACCTGGAAAA
>JAMOMO010000412.1 GCA_027067035.1 Desulfobulbaceae bacterium | reverse complement strand
GTACAGCGAAAAACAGACCGCTCTCTCTTCAGGCAGCGATTCCCTGCAGCAAAATGATGCCATTGATCTGACCCTGCCCGGACGCAGACCGGTCACCGGTAAACTCCACCCTGTAACCCAGATTATGAACGAAGTCTGTTCGATTTTTGAAGGACTGGGTTTTGCTGTGGCGGAAGGTCCTGATGTTGAACATGACCACTACAATTTTGAGGCACTCAACATTCCGGCCCATCACCCTGCCCGGGATATGCACGACACTTTCTATGTGAGTGATTCAATCCTGCTTCGGACCCACACCTCCCCCATGCAGGCCAGAATCATGGAAAGCCAGCAGCCGCCTCTGAGAGTAATCGCTCCTGGTAAGGTGTATCGCTGTGACTCAGACATCACCCATACGCCCATGTTTCATCAGGTTGAAGGGTTTCTGGTGGACAAAAATGTTTCCTTTGCGGATCTTAAAGGCGTCCTCACCATCTTCACTCAGAAGATGTTTGACAAGGAGCTTGAGCTGCGATTTCGGCCCAGCTTCTTCCCGTTTACGGAACCAAGTGCTGAGGTTGATATTGCCTGTGTTATCTGTGGCGGCTCAGGCTGCCGCGTCTGTAAACGTACAGGCTGGCTTGAGATTCTTGGTGCCGGAATGATTGACCCTGAAGTCTTTAAAAAAGTCGGCTATAACCCTGAAGTCTACAGTGGATTTGCCTTTGGTCTAGGAATAGAACGAATCGCCATGCTCAAATACGGCATAGATGATATTCGACTCTATTATGAAAACGATCTTCGTTTCCTCTCCCAGTTTTAGATCATCAGCACAAAGCTACTCCATACGATAGAGATACTCCCATGAAGTTTACCCTTGATTGGCTAAAAGAATACGTTGACACCGGTGATTTAAGTCCCGAAGTTCTGGCAGAACATCTGACCATGCTTGGTCTTGAAGTTGACAGCGTAAATCCATTATTCCCAGAGTTAGAGCCCTTTAAGACAGCAAAGGTCGTCTCCGTTGAACAGCACCCCAATGCCGATAAACTTCAGCTCTGTGAGGTCCTTGTCGGTGAGGAAAGCTTTTCCATTGTCTGCGGTGCACCCAATGTCCGTAAGGATCTTGTCACAGCCATCGCCCTTGTGGGAAGCGTTATGCCTGACGGGACAAAGATCAAGGCATCTAAAGTCCGTGGAGTCAAGTCCCACGGTATGCTCTGCTCTGAAAGGGAACTTGGTCTCAGCGAATCCCATGAAGGTATCATGGAACTGAGCCCGGACACTCCACATGGCATCACCCTTCGTGAGGCTCTGGGGATCGACGATCTCATCGTGGAGGTTGACCTCACACCCAATCGGCCAGACTGCGCATCTGTCATTGGCATAGCAAGAGAAGTTGCAGGAATAACAAGAACTCCCCTCAAGCTTCCCGTTGAATCCGCAATCCTTGAACATTCCAACACGAACTTCTCCGTTGACATTGAAAACTCAGAAGACAGCCCGCGTTATGCTGCACGGCTTATCAGGGATATCAAAATCGAACAATCTCCCTGGTGGCTCCGAAAACGTCTTCTATCCATTGGAATGCGGCCCATAAATAATGTGGTCGACATCACCAACCTGGTGATGATGGAATATGGTCAGCCTCTGCACGCTTTTGATTACGACAAAATTGCCGGGAAACAGATCCTTGTCAGGCATCCGAGAAACAGCGAAACCACCTTCACTACCCTTGATGGTGAAGAGAGGAAAATCGATCCCGACATGCTTATGATCTGTGATGCCAAAGGTCCCATTGCCATTGCCGGGGTCATGGGAGGCATGAACTCTGAAGTAAGCGACGACACCACCTCAATCCTTCTTGAAAGTGCCTGTTTCAATGCCATCTCTGTGCGGAAGACAGCACGGAAGCTCAAACTCTCAACAGAGGCATCCTATCGTTTTGAACGTGGTGTTGATCCCGGCGGTTGTGTTACCGCCATGGAACGTGCCGTGTCACTTTTTTGTGAAATCTGCGGAGGAACCGCTGCCGAAGGCGGGGTTGACTACTATGGCGGCGTAAGGCCCCTCAACTCCCTGAAGCTCAGGATTTCACGAACCTCCGCGCTTCTCGGCATTCAGCTTGATTATGACAAAATCACAGATGTCCTTCAGTCCATCGGAATTCGCTGCAAGCCCAAAGATGATGACACCATCTGGGTAAATCCACCGACTTTCCGGATAGACATTGAACGTGAAGTTGACCTTATTGAAGAAGTTGCAAGGCTCATCGGCTATAACGAAATCCCCACCAGCCTGCCGACGGTAAAACTCAGTTATCCCGAACAGGATCCCAAGAGAAAACTCCGTGCTCAGGTCTCAAATCTCCTCTGCGGCATGGGATTTTCCGAAGCCATCAACTACAGTTTTGTCACGGATAAGCATCTTGACATGATGCAGCTTGCTGAGAATGATCCGCGCAGGCCAGTTGTTCGCCTGCTCAACCCGCTCAGCGAAGAGCAGTCTGTCATGCGCACCATGCTTCTCCCCGGACTCCTGGAAAATCTGAAAAGAAACATTAATTTTCAGAAAAATGCGGTTAAGCTTTTTGAGATCGGAAAAGTTTTCACACCCCAGGGAGAGAATGAGCAACCCATCGAAAGAGAACGGCTATGCTGTATTCTTTACGGACAACGTGCCGGAGAGGCATCAACTCTCTACAACAATGAAGAAAAAGTCGACATCTTTGATGCCAAGGGTGCCAGTGAACTTCTTTTTGAAACACTGCGTCTCACCGGATGCGGTGCAGACGATGTACTGAGCTTCAGAAGCCCTGATGAAAACGAGTCTGAATCCTATGCTGACCCATCTCAATGCCTTCTCATTGACTCAGAGAAAGGTGTGCTTGGCCAGCTCTCCCGACTCAGCCCTGAAGTAGCCGGACAGTTTGGCATTAAGCAGGATACCTTTTACATTGATCTTGATTTTGAACTGCTCTGCGAGCTTAAGGCCGCTGCAAAGAATTTCAGTTCACTGCCCGTTTTCCCTGGAGTCAAAAGAGATATCGCTCTGCTGGTTCCCGGATCGGTGAAGGCCGGCGATCTCCTTGACACTGTACGGACAAGCAAAGAGAAGTTCATAGAACAGTGTGAAGTATTTGATGTCTATCAGGGAAAACCTCTGGAAGAAGGCATGAAAAGTGTTGCCATCTCTGTGACCTATCGTTCACCGACAAAGACACTCACAGAGAAAAATGTTAACAAGTCCCATACCAAAATAATTAATACACTGACTTCCCGGTTTAACGGAAGTCTTAGAGAAGGTTGATATGAATAAAGGAAATCTTACCCGCAAAGAACTGGCAGAGGCACTCACCACCCAACTCGGATACTCCCAGTCCACCTGTTCTGAACTGATTGATACATTTCTCGACAGGATGAAAAGCCGTCTGCTCGAAGGTGAATCCATCAAATTTGTTCATTTCGGAACATTCAATGTCCGTGATAAACAGCCCCGTCGTGGCCGTAACCCAAGAACCGGTGAGACCATCACCATCAAGCCGCGCCAGATGATATCATTCCGTCCAAGCAAAAAAATGCGGGAACAGGTTAACGAATAGAACACAAGGGGAGCAGATCGGTAACTGAATGAGCAGAGACATCCCAGACAAGCTCTACTTCAAAATCGGTGAAGTCAGTAAACTGGCTTCAGTGGCTCCCCATGTGCTCAGATTCTGGGAAGGTGAATTTACAGAGATTCAACCCAAACGGGCAAACTCCAATCAGCGTCTCTACAGACGTGATGATGTGAAGGTGATTTTGCTTATTAAATCACTTCTTCATGATCAGGGCTACACAATATCCGGGGCAAAAAAATATCTTTCAGAGCAGGGGCGGATTCCGGATATGGTACAATCTCCTTCCGGGAAGAGCTATCTTGGGGCAATCAAAAAAGAACTTCTTGCCGTTAAAGATATTTTGAAAGAAAAGAAGTAACAGGAGCTTTTTCCTGTCGAGCATTCATTGACAGGCCCCCTGCTCCATGGTAAATAGAATCACAAATCGGAACGTGGCGCAGTCTGGTAGCGCACTTGTCTGGGGGACAAGTGGTCGGAGGTTCAAATCCTCTCGTTCCGACCAGTTTTCAAAAAAAGCATTTATTCCACATTGGAATAAATGCTTTTTTTATTGCTGCAGCCGCGTGCAGGGTTTAACACTGCAAATGCAGCTTAAAGCCGGCCTGCTTTTGTCAGCATCCCATTTCGGCAAACATTCGACGGAAATGGAGTTTACCTGACTCAAACGGATTGATACTTCTGTTCATGATTCAGGTTAGAATATAATATCAGTTACATAGTCCTTGTTGACAAAGTCTTTACCGGAAACAATCTGCCGTGTACGAAAGTCATACACAATATACCCGTTCCGGCTAAGGCCGACAATATACTGACGGGGCTTTCCATCTGCCGCTGTATCACCCCATGCGTTTCTATTCTCCGCCACCATCAGACCGATCAGTACTGCGGCCTCCACATTGTAACGCCTGGAGACCTGGATATTGGCCATGTTTGACATGAACATTGACAATGTTCCCG
Source organism: Desulfobulbaceae bacterium (assembly GCA_027067035.1). GTDB lineage: Bacteria > Desulfobacterota > Desulfobulbia > Desulfobulbales > Desulfocapsaceae > Desulfocapsa. Next base: position 1,899 of record JAMOMO010000412.1, on the reverse strand, counting down.
GATAGGCCACCGGAAGATCTTTGCGATTCTCCAACTCCGGCACCTGCTGTCTGAAAAATTCCTCTGTCCATTCAACAAGTTCCTGAAACCACTTGTCCGTTATAAAGAGATACCTTTTATCCCCCACCACAATATTCTTCAGCGTCGGATGCAGGCGCAGCTGTTGACGTCTGATAAACTCGCCATAGAGCATTTTGGCCTTAGCATCTTCGGCAATTATTTCAGGATGCGGCAGTTTCCGTACCAGAACAGTTTCAGCATCAGCTCCTGCAGGACTGACAAAGACCATACAGAAAAGTACAACAAAGAGAAAGGCAGAGCGTGAATGTATCAGATAGTTCAAAACAAAAACACCTCCTGTATATGCTTTTTGTTTGGATACTCCTCAAGCTGTATAAACTGGCCGTTTTGCGGCTCAATGATAAAGAAACCTTTTTCTGTTATTGCAAACATCAGGGCATGTTTTGCAGCCGGCAGCCCTGCCCATTCCTGTTTGGCATCCACCTGCAGCCAGCCGATGGCGCCCCGGGTATCATAAAATCCCGCCCGCCAGATCCGCAATGTGGCAAAAGCATTGAGCAGAGAACTGTAATTTTCGCAATCCCATGATTCCGCCTTCCCGCGGAGTCTGTTACTTTTCAGAAATGTCAGATAATATTGTGTCAGGTGCACAAGCCAGTCATGCCGGGGAACAATAAACTGCTCGATATCACTGTTCCAGAACAACTCCACAAAGTCACTGCTCTGCCGTTTCAACTCGGCTCGGATTTCACGGGCTGTGATATATCGGGGAGAGCCGTCATTCATCGTTGCAGGGACAAATGCTTCAGGCATCCGGACCTCCACGTATCCATCAGGAACAGCTTCTGCCGCCGCATAAAAAACAGACAGTACAAACGCCGTCACCACAAGCGTGCAACACCTTTTCAGATAGGTTCCTTTGCAGTTATCCATGTTACTCCCCAACCCATGCCTTTATGTGTGAAGCGGCAGCAATATCCTTCAGCCGGACCCTGCCCCGCCTTTAACAGATCACCATCGCACCTGTGCTGTATATACTGTATTTTACCATGCACCACACTGAAACAGTGTGATTTTCACTGCTTTCCCAGGAAGCATCTTCCATGCAAAGCAATACACCCAAGCGCTACTCTATTCTTTTGCCAATATCCTCCATTCAGGATACCATGAACAGAAGCATCAGGAAAATCAGCTAAATAATTTCATGCACCTGACCGAAAAGAAAAGAAAAAAAACAGTTTCAGACAAACAATCAACTGTTTATATTTCAGGAGCAGTATAAAGACCATTACATGCAATTTTGTACAGACTGCGGAGGGGTTCTCAACCTTTTTGGAAACAATACATCAAGCCTCTGTTCTTCATGTATCCAGCACAGGAAAGAAGCACCACCTCCAGAAGCAGTTCCACCTCAGCAGGACGACAATGATATTCTTGCCGAAGCGACCCTTTGTGTCGATAATGGAAAGATTATCCTGCGTTCAAAGGAAGGCTGGCAACTCTGGAGTGCCCCGGTTGACAGCCAGACAGAGTTGCAGTCTGTTCTCAAGGCAGCAAAACTTATCTACAAGATCCGCAAACGGCGCAAAAAGAAGAAATGAATCCCATGACTCCCCTCCCCAGGAGCATCTGCTGATATGACAGTCACCATTTCCATAGGCTCAGGTAAAGGTGGGACTGGAAAGACCATGCTGCTCTGCAACCTGGCGGTACAGCTTGCCAAAAAAGGCAAAAAGGTCTGTCTTGTGGATCTTGATATTGGAGGTGCCGATGCGCACCTGCTCTTCGGCCTCTTCGAACCCAGACATTCTCTCACTGATTTCTTAAACCGCAGCGTCTCCTCTCTTCAGGAAACCGTCCACACATTCTATGCCTTCT
>JAMOMO010000411.1 GCA_027067035.1 Desulfobulbaceae bacterium | reverse complement strand
GTTCATCCTCTTCAACGGGGAAATATTCTCCAGGCCGCTTTTCTTCGACAAGCTTATAGCTGTAGCGGCAGGGATGGGCGCAGGCTCCCTGATTTGCGTCCCTGCCTGTCATGTAGTTGGAGAGCATACAGCGACCGGAATAGGAGATACAGATGGCCCCGTGGACAAAAATTTCCAGCTCACCGCTTACCCTCTCCCGCACCTCCCGGATTTCTTCAAGGGACAGCTCCCTTGCCAGGTTGAGCCGCCTCACCCCCTGATCAAACCAGAATTCCGCCGCCCGGGCATTGGTAACATTGGCCTGGGTGGAGAGGTGTACGGGGATTTCAGGAACCACCCTGGCTGCCCTGTGCAATATTCCGGGATCCGCGATGATCAACCCGTCCACGGCACTGTCCCGCAGCTGCAGCAGATAATCATCAAGCCCCGCAAAATCACGATTATGCGCCAGTATATTGATGGTCACATAGACCTTCACTCCATGGGAATGGGCAGTCTGCACTGCCTCTTCCATGGCTCTATCACTGAAATTACCCGCCTTGGCCCGGAGGCTGAAATTCCTGCCACCCATGTATACGGCATCGGCACCATAGTGAATCGCCGTCACCATTTTTTCGAAATTTCCTGCCGGAGCAAGGAGCTCCGGAATCACGGGAACGGCTGCTTTGCTGCTTTCTTTTTTATCCATTGTACGCTATTATTAAGGTTATCCGTGTCATTATTTAATTGATTTTCTCCTGAATCCGCGGGGCAGAACCACTCAACCGGGTGAAGAAAGAAAATGCATGTCACCATTGTCAGGAAAACTTATTAAATCAATACGCTGTACTGTCTATTGCCAGATTTTCGTCACGGATTCTGGCCTCCATACGAGTCTGGGGCCGGACACAGGACTTCGCCTTTGCACTGAAACATGGTGATTTTCACACTGTTTCCTGCCCCCGACTGAGTCTCAGGACAAGCAGCCTTTGCGGGTGAGCGGAGTTCAACAAATCCATACAGCAGACCAGGTACGAAATCAAGGGATCAGGTGGGAAAAACACAAATTGGCATAGCCATGAGCGGCGGGGTGGACTCCACGGCCTGCACCCTTCTTCTGCGTGAAAAATATCAGGTTCACGGCTTTTTCATGGCACTGGCCCAGCCAACACTCACAGAACAGCTGCAACGGGTCCGGGAGGTGGCTGAGCGGTGCGAGGTGCCCCTCACAGTCATCGATCTGCGGCAGCGTTTTGAAGAAAAGGTGCTTGACTACTTTGCCCAAAGCTACCACCGGGGATACACCCCGAACCCCTGCATGATCTGTAACAGAGAGATCAAATTCGGACTCTTCATGGATGCCATGTTTGAACAGGGCATGACCGCCATGGCCACAGGCCACTATGCAAATATTGTCAGAAAAGACGGCTGTCTCCACCTGCAGCAGGGCAGAGATGAGAAAAAAGACCAGTCATACTTTCTGGCACGCCTCAGTCAGCAGCAGCTTGCTGCAATACAGTTTCCCCTTGGCGGAATGACAAAGGAGAGCACCTATGATTTTGTGGAGAGTCACGGCTTTCATGATTTCAGGGGACAGGAGAGCCAGGATGTCTGTTTTCTCGGCGACGATTCCGTTGGCCGCTTTCTGCAGAAACGCACTCCCACAGGTAACACAGAAGGAGACATAGTCCATGTAAACGGACAGTTGCTGGGACGCCACAGAGGTATCTTCAACTACACAATCGGGCAGCGCCGCGGACTTGGCATTGCCGCCTCCGCTCCTCTTTATGTGCTGAGTATTGACGCGGCTGCAAACCGTATTATTGTTGGGACCAATGACGATTTATTCAAAAAAGAGATCAGGATTAAAAATATCTTATGGAACTGTGACCATCCCCCATTGCCGGACAAGGATTACCGGGTACGAATCCGTTACGGTCAGAAAAGCCAGCAGGCCAGAATCACTACAATCGGTTCCGATCAATATTCCATAAACTTTACAGAGAAACAGAGGGCAGTAACTCCGGGCCAGTTTGCAGTGATTTACGACAACAGTCTGGTCCTTGGAAGCGGTGAAATAGAGTGAAGAAAAAAGTTATAATCAACACCCTTGGCTGCAAGGTAAACCAGTTTGAATCGGCCTCCTTTCTCTGCGGCTTTGAGGAATCGGGCTGCAGGGCTGCAAAGGCTGGAGAAGATGCCGACATTGTAGTGATAAACACCTGTGCAGTCACTGCCAGGGCCGGTGCCCAGTCACGCCAGACCGTGCGCAGGCTCATGCGGCGTCACCCTGACGCAAAGGTTGTCATCACCGGGTGCTACGCCCAGATGGCGGCAAATGAACTCGCCGAAATGGTTGACAGCCCAATCTCCATTGTCGGTAACGGCAACAAACACCTCCTTGTGGAAACAGCACTGCAGGAAAACTCCTGTGATCTCACCATGCTCATGGGCCGTATCCTGCGGAAAAAAGAGATCTGCGACCTCTCCATGAAACGCTTTGACACCCGCACCCGGGCCTATATCCGTGTCCAGGACGGCTGTACCAATTTCTGCACTTACTGCATCGTCCCTTACACCCGTGGTCCCAGCAGAAGTGTCAGGATCAGCGAAGTGTTAAAACAGACCGAAAGCTTTGAAAAAGCCGGGCATCGTGAGATTGTGGTCACTGGAATCCATGTGGGCCTCTACGGCAAAGACCTTGACGAGGGATACGACATTGCAGATCTCATGAAGAAACTCTGCCAGTCCCATCCCGATATCCGCTTCCGGCTCAGCTCCATTGAACCCCAGGAAATCTCCGACACCCTGCTTGAGGCCATGGGCAGCTGCAGCAACTTCATGCCTCACTTCCACATCCCGCTGCAGAGCGGCGATGACACCATACTGAGCCGCATGCATCGCGGCTATGACCGGGAGACATTCCGCAGGGTGATACAAAGATGCATGGCCATTTTTCCCGATGCGGCAATCGGAATAGACATCCTCACCGGTTTTCCCGGGGAAGGAGAGAAAGAATTTCAAAACTCAAAAGAACTCCTCAACGAAATCGACGCCACCTATTTTCATGTCTTTCCCTATTCAAAACGCCCGGGAACCCCTGCCGCCACCTTTAACAACCAGGTTCCAAAGGCCGTCAGCCAACAGCGGGTGTCAGAACTGAGAGCCCTCGCCGACATCAGGAAAAAGCAGTTCTATTCACGCTTTATCGGCAGTGCAAGGCCGGTTCTTGTTGAACATAAACGCAGCCCCGAAGGATTCCTCAGCGGATTCACCGACAACTACATACCGGTACTTTTTCAGGGCGATGACAGTTTAATGGGCAGTATTGTTGATATACACCTTGAAGAGATAACCGAAAAGACCCTTGTCAAAGGGCGACAGGAAAACAGATAGCCATGCTCGGAGAAATTATTGCCATAGGAGACGAGCTCACTTCGGGGAGAATTCCAAACACCACCAGTGGCTTTGCTGCACACCACCTCTTTGAGGCCGGATTTGACATCTATGCCATGCACACCATCGGTGACACCCCGTCTCTCATCGGTGAGGCCTTGAAACGTGCCCTCAGCCGGGTGGACTTTGTTCTGGTGACCGGAGGCCTTGGCCCCACCGATGACGACCTCACCACCATGGCCGTCTCAGAGGCCCTTGAGCGCCCGACCATGCCTAATCTTGAGATCCTTTCCCTCATACGGCAACATCTCGATGCCAACAGCGACCAGCCGGTCAGCTCCCTGGAAAAACTCGCCTGGCTCCCTGAGGGTGCCGAGACCCTGAATCCGAAGGCTAAAATGGCGGGGTTCCAGCTCATCCATGGCGGTAAACCCATTTTCTTTCTGCCCGGTATCCCACACCAGATGCGCACTCTGCTCATCGAAGAGGTACTGCCGCGGCTCACCACCTGGTACAAGGGAAAACAACTGAACTCCATCCAGCATGTCTTCAAGATATTCGGCCTCTCTGAAAGCGAAATCAATTCCCGAATCAAAGCCCTCTCCCTCAATCCCGATGTCGAAATAGGATACTACCCTGTCTTCCCCGATGTTCATCTCAGCATGACCGTACGCGACAATGACAAAGAGAAGATAGAACAACTGGCCCGGGAAACGTCACAACAACTCAAAGAGGCACTGGGCACATACCTCTATGGCATGGGCCGTGAGAGTCTCGCCGCAGTGGTGGGCGGAATGCTCCGTGATGGCAATAAACAGTTCTCCGTTGCTGAGTCCTGTACCGGCGGCCTCATCAGCCACCTGATGACCTCCATCGCCGGAAGTTCCGGCTACTTCCTTGGTGGCGTCACCTCCTATGCAAACTCCATGAAAACCGAGTACCTCGGAGTGAAGAAGACAAGCCTCACAACCCATGGCGCCGTGAGTGAGGAGGTTGCCATGGAGATGGTTCATGGAATACGTCAGACAAGTGGTGCTGATATTTCCGTTTCGGTCACCGGAATTGCCGGACCCGGGGGAGGGACAGAGGAAAAACCGGTTGGGACGGTTTTCATTGCCATGGGTACAGAAGACAACAGCAGCTGCCATCATTTTCTCTTCTCCGGAAACAGGTATGAGATACAACAGCTGACTGCACAGACAGCTCTTGATATTGTTCGTCGCTATCTGTTAAAAACAGAACAGAATTCATAATCGTTTACTACAAAAAACTTCACAAAGAGGTCCTCATATGGCAGGAGCAAAAGATAAAGAAGGCAGTGTTGACAATGCAATAAGCCAGATCCAGCGACAGTTTGGAAAGGGTTCAATCATGCGCCTCGGTGCTGCTGAAGCTGAAAATATACCTGTTATTCCCACCGGATCTCTCAGTCTTGACATTGCCCTTGGAGTCGGTGGCTTTCCCAAGGGAAGGGTCACTGAGATCTATGGTCCCGAGTCTTCCGGAAAGACCACTCTGGCCCTCCATGTGGTGGCGGAATCTCAGCAGAATGGTGGCACCGCGGCCTTCATTGATGCAGAGCATGCACTTGATACCGCCTACGCCAAACGTCTCGGGGTTGATGTGGACAACCTGCTGGTCTCCCAGCCTGATTTTGGAGAGCAGGCGCTGGAAATCGCTGAGATACTCATCCGCTCTGGCGGTGTTGATGTCATTGTCATCGACTCGGTGGCAGCCCTTGTGCCCAAAGCAGAGATTGACGGGAACGTGGGTGACTCTCACATGGGACTCCAGGCCCGCCTCATGTCACAGGCCATGCGGAAATTCACCGGTGTCCTGAACCGCAGCAACACGGTCCTTATCTTTATCAATCAGATCAGGATGAAAATCGGAGTAATGTTCGGCAACCCCGAGACCACCACCGGTGGAAATGCCCTGAAATTTTATTCCTCGCTGCGTCTTGATATCAGAAGAATCGGCGCCCTGAAAGATGGCCAGGAGATTGTGGGAAACCGCACCAAGGTCAAAGTTGTCAAAAATAAAGTTGCCCCACCATTCCAGATTGCAGAGTTTGACATCGTTTACGGAGAAGGAATTTCAAAGACCGGTGATCTTCTCGATCTTGCAGTGGAACAGGATATCATTGACAAGAGTGGTTCATGGTATTCCTACCAGGACGAACGTATCGGGCAGGGACGGGAAAATGCCAAGCGTTTCCTCAAGGATCACCCTGAGATGTTTGATGAAATAGACAAAAAGGTCCGCATGGGTTTTGGACTGATCACAGACCCTGAAAAAGTGGAAGAAAAGAACAAAGAAGAATAGAGAGAAAGCGGGAGGATTCCCGGCTGGACAGATTCCGCCGGGAAGACACTCGTTGGTCAAATTGACCTGATTGCAGTAATTATATCAGTTGTAGACTCGTCATTTACAAAGGCGATCAGCTCCACCCTGCCACCATTTTCCTTCACCTCAGCGGCACCCGCTATCTCATCCTCCTTCCAGTCGGCACCCTTCACCAGTACATCCGGAGCAACAGCCTTTATCAGTTCAACGGGGGTATCTGCAGCAAAGAGAACAACAGCATCCACACAGCCCAGAGCCGCAAGGACCCTGGCCCGGTTCTGCTCGCTGTTCACGGGCCTATCCGGTCCCTTTATGGAGCGGATGGAGGCATCATCATTTAAGCCGATAATGAGAAAATCACCCTGACGCCTTGCCTTCTGCAGGTAATCCACATGACCGGCATGGAGGATATCAAAGCAGCCGTTGCTGAAGACAATCTTCTGCCCGGCCCTTCTGCGACTGCGGACAACATCAAGAAGTTCTTCAAGGGAGAGAACCTTCCTGCTGTCCTCATGGGACCAGGGAGCCGGGGCCACACTGTTGAAGCGCTGACGCAGCTCATCCTGAATTTCTTTCTGCAGCAGAACAACTGCAGACGCCTCATCCCCGGAGGCCTCTGCCAGGATCTCACCGTCCGGAGCAATGACAAGCGAATGCCCACCCATCTCCATGCCGTCCCAGTGGCCACAGCAATTGGCAGCCACCACAAAGGCCTGATTTTCAATGGCACGCGCCTGAAGCAGTATTTTCCACTGCCCGATCCGGGCCATGGGCCATTCGGCAGACATGACAAGTATCCCTGCGCCCTTTCTGCACTGCAGCCGCGCGGCCTCAGGGAAACGAAGATCGTAACAGACCAGGCCGCCCAGAATATCACCTCCCGGCAGCAGCAGGGGCTCAGGGCTCATCCCCGGAGAAAACCAGAGATCCTCTTTCCAAAAAGAAAAGAGATTCTGCTTGGCAATACCGGGACTTTTTTTGTCACCTGTCCCGGAGAAACAGAGGGTGTTCAAAAGGATTTCACCCTCATCTCCCATTGCCTGCACGGGAAGCGATCCCGCAAGAACAATTCCGCGGGATTCCGCCAGGGCATCCAGTTTCAGCAGAAGATCGGGTATCCCGGCAGCAAGGTCCGCAAGTTGCTCATAGACAAAACCGGTGGCCCACATCTCCGGGAGCGCAAGGAGCGTTCCCGGCGGAGGGGCAAGTCGTGCAAGCCCCTTTTCCAGCGTATGAAGATTTGCGGCAATATCCCCCGGAACGATTTCAAACTGCAGAAAACCGAGCCGGGAGACCGCCTGTTCAGATACATCCACAATAACACCACCAGTACTGTTGAACCCCAGGAATCATCTTTACACCGCCTCGGCATGCAGGGCAACGGGTTCCATGCGCCCCAGTGCCTCCTCAGCAAGTGCTGCCACGGTTACGGTACGAACCTCACCCTCACGATAGAGACGCACAGTCCGCTGATCATCCAGCAACTGTTCAAGCCGGTCCATCGCCCCAGTGGCATGCAGCAGCCCCAGAGCCCTTGCAGCAAGTCCCAGGACCGCCGGGTCATCCGAGATGAGATACGCTTCAAGGTCAGCCACAACACCTTTTTCCAGAAGCAGCTCTCCACGTTTTTCAGCAAGCCGCCCGATACCCCAGAGCAGCCCGCGCTGCAACTCCGGTAACTCCAGATAGTTACCATCCTGATGTTCAAGGGGGCCATCCGGACGCATGTACGAGATCAGCATGTGAAGATACTCGTCACAGAGTCTGTCATGATGGTACATGGCCTCGGCCATGGCTTCGGGAGCGCCCCAGCCGATGCCCCCGGATTCATCATTAAGACTCCAGAGATAGCGACGCATGACAATCCGTGCCGCCTCCATATCGTTATCAGCAAGACGGGCCAGCACTTCACCGAAAATGGTCACGGTATGCCAGCGCAGCAGCTCTTCCGGCCGGTACAGGGCAGAGAAAAGCGGATTTACCAGCCCCTGTTCATCAAAATCCTGCAATTTTTTCCGTGCCTGCTCAAGATCACCTGCGGCAAGCCAGCCGAGTACCTCTTTTTTAATCTTTCTGTTCATTCACACGCCCTCCATAGATGAGAATTACTATCATATAGAGAGAGTAAACACTCACCCATGGAAAACAAGGGTAAAAAAACTATTTTGCCGGCAGGGTGAAAACCCTCTTTGCAAGCTCAGAGTCAAGAAGAAACAGACCACTGGAATCATCACCAATGAGACGAAGACGATCCACTATTTCTCCAACGGTGGCCTCTTCCTCCACCTGCTCGATGATAAACCAGTCAAGAAACGCCTTGGCAGCATGATCACGTACATCAAGTGCCACATCAATAAGATTATTAATGAGCTGGGTTACCCCCTGTTCATGGGCCAGGATATGCTCGAAGGCGGCGAGGGGGGAAGACCATTCCGTCTCTGGTTTGGCAATGGCATCAAACTGCGCCCTTCCACCGCGTTCATGGACATAATCATAAATTTTCATTCCATGATACATCTCCTCCTGCACCTGGCCCCGCATCCACTTTGCAAAACCGGAAAGGCTGATGGACTGAAAATAGGATTCCATGGCCAGATAGAGATAACTGGAATACATCTCTGCGTTCACCTGCCTGTTCAGGGCCTTTTCCATCTTCTTTTTCATTGTGCGCACTCCTTGTTTATTTTGTTAATCAGTACAATTCAGTTGCTTGAACCAGAGCATATGATACAGGGAGAAGGCTGCAGATGGAAGAAAAAAGGAAATGTTTTACTTATTTGCCATGAAGGGGCGGAAGAACATTTTCTGCAAATTGTGAGACAAAATTTCCCGCCGGGGCATATTGACAGACCCAGGTGTTGGCCCTGAGAGAATGGCCCGGACTGCACCCGCTGACATGGGCACAGCCGATCTCAGTGGTATTTTTCCATACCAGCTGGGTAAAATGCCCAAGCCCCGGAACATAGCCTGGCTCATCATAGTCATACCGGGACTCCTCTTCGTACCACATCTTCACAACAGAACCGATCCCCATGTCATAGGTGGCCCAGGCGAGGTTTTCGCCGTAATCTGTCCCCGAATGACCCGAAGGACAGGTTTCGGCATAGGAACGGGCACTTTCGGCGAGCTTTTTTGACCAGCTGACAGGCGGAACACCATGAAGGGAACGATAATGATTGTGGGCAGCAGTCCACTGAACGCTCTCCGCTTTCGGAGCAGCAGACAAGAACAGTGGCTGACAGAGAAGAGAAAACAGTACAACAGCAACAGTACAATAATTATTCATCATCAATGCGCTTCATTCCTTCCATAAGCATGCCCATGAAACCGCCAAGGACATCCATATCCATCTCCTTGCGGGTGAGCCCGTGGGTAAACTTAAAGCGGCCATCGTTGATGGCAAGGATATCGTAAAAGGCCTCCCGGCCCTCCTTGGCATTAAACCGGGCAAAGACAAGCTCTCCTTCATTGAAAAGCAGACTGGCCTTTTCCTGTCCCACTTCCAGCTTGAGACGTCCTGTTTTCTGGTTTGAATTGATCATCTGACACAGCTCGAGGGGCGGAATGTCTGCAAGCTGGCCAACCATGCCGGATGAGAGCTCTTCGGCCCGCTGAAAGTTGATGGTGGTGATCCTGCTCACCAGAAGTTTGTAGAAGAAGACCTGCAGGGCGGGAAAACGGTTCAGGACATGCCGAAAGTTTTTCTGACTGAGACTGGCAATCTGACAGGGTTCCATGGCCATGATGGTGGTGGTCACACGATCACCCGACAAAAGACTCATCTCACCAAAGACATCTCCCCTGGACATTTCAGCCAGGGTTACCCCGTCTTCATCCATAACCTCCACCCTGCCGTCGATTATGATAAAGAGATTTGAGGCGGGATCACCCTTCTGAAGAATGGGAAAGCCCCAGTTATAGTCCTCAAGCTTCAGGAGGGTTGCAAGATCGAGCAGATCATCGTCAGAGAGGGGCTGGAAGATTTCAATGGTACGCAGGAGCCCGGCGAACCTGGCAATGGACTTCAGCTTTTCACGCCGCTCTGCAGCAGCAAGCAGCTTCATCTGAATGGTGGCAAACTCTTTTTCCTTCTTAAACTCAAAACGGATAATACCGGTACAGCCACCACATTCAAATTTGGATTTTTTCCTGCTGCCCTGCAGATACATCTCATAGGCCACATCTTCTGATGCCAGCTCAATGAGATCCCGGGTCAGAGTCAGACAGGTCGGTTTGGCGGCAGGAAGCTTCAGCACACCTTCATCCACATGGAGTTCTTCCCCCACATTGTAAAGGGGACAGTACCTCTCTTCGGTTATAATGAAGACACCGTTACGAAACTGCATGGCCTACCTCCTGCCCCTGAACGTCTGCAGAAAACCACCCCGCACCATACTAATCAGATCGCCCGAAAAAGAGATAGATAAGAAATCCCATCAAGGCAGCCCCGCCAAAGAGCACCGGCAGAATCTTTGATATCTGCACCTCATCGTTCACCACCAGAGTATTCATATATTCTGTTCCACTCACCCACCAGACCCCCACAAAACAGACGATGACAATCAGGTCCTTGAATGACTGTTTATACAAAAGATAGAGAATCAGCAGAACAAAAGGGACCATAAACCACGGATTGGTAAACAGGCCCACATAGTCAACATCTGCAACCTGCTCCCGGATGTGAGTCGATTCAACCCAGTCCAGTAACTTTGTTAGCATATCACCCATAAACACTTCGCTCCTGACTCATATTCCACAATAATTGCTTCATATTAAAAAAAGCGGCCTTGAAAAACCACCCCGTTATACAGCTCCTGCCTGACACTTCTTTCAGTGTATATCAAGAGCTCTTTTTTTTCACGAAAACTTTTCCCGCAGGACCAAGAAAGCCGGGCCGACGCAACAGCAGCAAAATCAATGTCGCACTTTATACATATTTGTAAGTTTGAGAATATTTTTGCTTACAAATATGTATAATTCAAAAACCCTCCGCACCATCCTTCCGCAAGTAAACATCGCCATATCTGTTACTTGCGTTTAATTAACAGCTTTTCGGAATCCTGGCATGCCTTTTGTAATATTCACAACAAGAAATGATGTGAACCAATTGTATCAAAAGGAGCGAAGAATGAAGAAAATTGAAGCAATCATCAAGCCATTCAAACTGGATGACCTCAAAGAGGGCCTCGGAGAGCTGGGGATCACAGGCATGACCATCAGCGAGGTGAAAGGGTTCGGCCGGCAGAAAGGCCACACGGAGATCTATCGCGGAGCTGAATACGTGGTCGATTTCATCCCGAAAGTAAAAGTGGAAACAGTTGTCAAAGAAGACATGGTGGACATCGTCATCGAGAAAATTCTCTCTTCAGTGAAAACCGGAAACATCGGCGACGGCAAGATCTTTGTCATCCCGGTGGAAAAAATATGCAGAATACGAACCGGCGAAACAGATAACGACGCAATTTAACAATCCCATAAAGAGTAAACCAAGGAGGAATTTCTCGTGAAGAAAACAGCATGGGCCCTTGCCCTGTTTTTAACAATACCTGCCGTTGCAATGGCAGGAGATGAAGTGGTGAACATCACCATCGGCAGCAACAAAGAAGCCATAGACCTGCTCCAGACCAACCTCAACTATGTCTGGACACTGGTTGCAGCCTGTCTGGTTTTTTTCATGCAGGCCGGCTTTGCCATGGTGGAGTCAGGATTTACCCGCGCCAAGAGTGCAGTAAACATCATGATGAAGAATCTTATGGACTTCTCCATGGGTTCCATCGCCTTCTGGGCCATCGGCTTTGGTATCATGTTCGGTACCTCCAGCACAGGCTGGTTTGGAACCGATGGTTTTTTCCTCTCCGGCTGGGAAGGCCCTGACGGCGACCAGTGGGTCCTTGCATTCTGGATGTTCCAGTGTGTATTTGCCGCAACTGCCGCCACAATCGTCTCCGGTGCCGTTGCTGAACGGACGAAATTCACCGGATACCTGATCTATTCCGTTGTATTGTGTGCATTTATCTACCCGATTTTCGGTTCCTGGGCCTGGGGTTCACTCCTCAACGGAAACGGCTGGCTTGAAGGAATGGGATTCATTGACTTTGCAGGTTCCACAGTGGTTCACTCCATCGGTGGCTGGGCAGCCCTCGCCGGTGCAATTGTCCTTGGTCCCCGCATCGGCAAGTACGGAAAGAACGGTGAGGTTCGTGCCATCCCCGGTCACAACATCCCCATGGCGGCAATCGGTGTCTTCATCCTCTGGCTTGGATGGTTCGGTTTCAACCCCGGATCAACCACAACTGGTGACAGCTCCATTGCCATGATCTTCGTAACCACAAATCTTTCTGCAGCAGCCGGTTCAATATTTGCCATGTTCACCTCCTGGATCATGTTCAAAAAACCGGATATCGGTATGAGTTTAAATGGTGCCCTCGCCGGACTGGTCGGTATCACCGCAGGATGTGCCAACGTTTCTCCCGGCAGCGCCATCATCATCGGAGCCATCTCCGGAGTACTGGTAGTCCTCTCGGTTGTCACCATCGACAAGATGCACATTGATGATCCGGTCGGTGCAGTCTCTGTACATGGTGTCTGCGGAGCATGGGGAACCCTGGCTGCCGGACTCTTCAACATGGGTGGAACCAATGCAAAGATCATCACCACTCAGCTCATCGGAATCGGTGCCGCATTTGCATGGTCCTTTGGCGTGGCATTCCTGCTCTTCAAAGTAATCGACATGACCATAGGCCTCAGAATCAGCAAGGAAGACGAGATGATAGGCGTGGATATCACCGAACACGGTGCCCATGCATACAACGACTTCCAGACCCTGAACTAAACAGAATAAACTCCTCCTCGACCGCCCCTGCTTCTCCCGCTTTTCCTCCTTGCAGGGGGGGTCGTTTTTCTTTCCCTCAACTCAGCATCCAGCAGATCACAGCCCATCCGCTCCAAGCAACCCGGCAAGTCCACTGGAACGCCTGACCCTTTCAGCCACCGCAGAATCAAAAACCTCCCGGCTGGTCTTTATCATGACACTTTTCCTGGCCCGGGTCACAGCTGTGTAAAGCAGCTCCCTGCTGACAAGGGCGGCCCGTTTCTCCGGAAGCACCACCAGCACCTCTCCGAACTCCGCCCCCTGACTCTTGTGGATGGTGAGGGCATATACGGTTTCACACCCGCCAAGCCTTGCAGGAAGCAGTCCCTGCAGCTGTCCGTCCGGTCGCCTGAACCAGACCTTAAGCAGCTCCGGATTCCCAGGATCAGGAAGACAAAGGCCCACATCTCCGTTGTAAAGTTCAAGTCCATAATCATTTCGGGTGACCATCACCGGTCGACCGGGGTACCACTTCTCCTCAAAACAGTTATGGCCCCTCTCAGTGAGGTACTGCTCAACGGCTGCGTTCACCCCGAAAACTCCTGCTGGACCATGACGAACCGCACAGAGAATCTTAAACGCGTTAAACCTGTCAAAGAGCTGCTGATAATCCTCTACGCCTGAGGCAGCGGCAACGGCTTTCATATAGTCATGATAGATTGCCCCGCCGCAGGACGCCACATCCCCGCTGAGGCGTGTAATATTGGGCGGTTCAGCAGCAGTCAGCATGGACCAGGCAGCACCGCTGTCACCCCTGTTGACTGCTGCTGAAAATTCTCTGATAGCCCCGTCAAAGCGATAGCTGCGGCGCAGCTCAACGGTGTTTTCAGGAAGGGACTGCACCATATCAGACAGCACCGTCCCCGACTCCACCGAGGCGAGCTGGTCCCTGTCTCCAAGCAGTATAAGGCGGCTTCCCGGTCGCAGGGCATCCACCAGCTTACTCATCAGCGCAAGGTCAACCATGGATGCCTCGTCAATCACCACCAGATCGTAGGCAAGGGGAGCGGCAGCCGTGTGACGGAAAACCGGCGAGTACTGTTTCACACCGAGAAGACGGTGGATGGTGGATGCCTTTTCCGGTATTCCAGCTTCACTGACACCTCTCTCCCGCAGGCGTTCCATTGCAGACCCCACCGATTCCTGGAGCCGCATGGCAGCCTTTCCGGTGGGAGCGGCCAGGGCAACTTTCAGCTCTCCTCCGGCTCCCCCCTGAAGCAGGGCCAGAATACTCACAACAACGGTGGTCTTTCCCGTCCCCGGTCCCCCTGAAATCACAAGAAATCGTTTTTTGAGGGCCTGAACAGCCGCCATCCGCTGCCAGTCTGTTCCTCCCTGTGACGGTTCAAAGAGGAGATTAAGGAGTGATTCCTCATATGCCAGGGGGACATCCCGTGAAACCATCTCGTTAATCTGTTCCGCCAGGCGTTGCTCATAGTGGAAAATACGCTGCAGATAGAGAAGATTGCCGGTCATGCAAAGGGGAGTCACAGAAGTTCCATCCCCCGCAAGCCCTGATGAAAGCACCAGCTCCTGCTCAGCATCCGTGAGCAACAGGCAGGAATCACCTGCCCCAAGACCCGTTGAGAGCCTGCAGACTATCCCCTGAAACTCTTCCCGCGCACTCCCGGAAAGAACGGACCTGCCTGCCAGAAATTTTGCAAATTCATCATCAAGAAGGCTGCTCTTTTCCTGCTGCATCACGTTGCCCCCACACACTTGTCAAGCTCTTCCAGAACCCGCTGCTCCGGCCGGTCAAAATAGACTCCGTTCCCGGGATACCCAGGTCTCATCCCACGGGCAAAGAGATAGTACACCCCACCGAAATCGTCAGGGGAATAGCCGGGCAGGGTTCCCTTCAGAAAGCGGTGCAGAACAAGACTGTAAATCCAGTACTGCAGGCCGTAATTGTGGGCATACATGGCGGTCGGCAGTGCTTCAGGGGAGTAGTCCGCAAGCGAGTTTCCCAGATAATTGCTTTTGTAATCCATGATATAATACTTTCCCTGATAACGGCAGATCAGATCGATAAAACCGGTGAGGTAGCCGTTAAGACTCCGTTCCGGAACCGCCTGCACCACCGGTGAAAAAGACAGCAGTCTATTCAGCTCCCCGGTGGTTCCCGGGCGCAGATGAAAATAAAAGGGCATCTCTTTCAGCACATCTTTCCCATCAAGATCCGCAAGACAGAATCCCGCAGCATCTCTCCCGGCAGGAAACAGCGGTGCATTTGTCACATCACGCAGCAGCTTCATCAGCCACGAACTCTCTGCCTTCACCCCAAACCTGCGACACTGCCCCTGA
Source organism: Desulfobulbaceae bacterium (assembly GCA_027067035.1). Taxonomy (GTDB): domain Bacteria; phylum Desulfobacterota; class Desulfobulbia; order Desulfobulbales; family Desulfocapsaceae; genus Desulfocapsa. Next base: position 10,528 of record JAMOMO010000411.1, on the reverse strand, counting down.
CATGCATCACCATACTCTTCATCTGAAGCCAGCATGGAAAAGGGATAGTCCTCAAGCATTCCATGAACCACATTCCCAAAAGCGGCCCCAGGGGGCAGAGGATAAATCTGCTCCGCCAGGAGGTCCGCCCGGGCATCTGTTGCCGCAGCACTGCTCTTTGGCAGAAGTACATGAGACGATGCAGCCAGAGCAGAATAGCTTGTCATCAGCCACTCGGCCGAAAGAGCTGATCGGGAAAATTCCCTGCAGTGCAGCCCTGACACATTGCCCTCTTCACGGAGCTCCCTGACTGGAGACTCTGCAGCTGGACTCGCCACGGTCCGCAGTTCCACAAAATCCGGGTCACAGAACACCCTGAGCCTGTCATTCTGCTGGTGAATATCGACACAACCGTCAAGTGAGAGCACCCATGCCAGGGCCGACTCTCTTGAGGGCGCGAAATACTGACTCCCCTGCACATCGGCCCAGAAGGCATAGCAGCGGGTACTGGCCCTGGTGACCGCCACATAGAGCAGCCTGACCTCTTCGGCCAGCTCCTCTTCCAGTGCCCTCTCCCGCCGCAGAGCAAAATCTTCAGATCCAAGATCTGCCACCCGCCTGTTTTCCTCATCATGACTGAAGACACAATGCTTCTCTTTCCTGAGAAAACCAGGTCGATACCAGAGATAGGGACAGAACACCACCGGGTACTCAAGCCCTTTCACGGCATGCATGGTCACCACCTTCACGGCCTGCTCATCACTCTCAAGGCGCAGCTGGGCAGCCTCATGGCCCTCCGGGTTCTGCATCTGGGAGGAAAGATATTGCAGGGTCTGGAAATAATGGAGATTTTCACTGTTCTCTTTTTCCTGAAGCAACTCCACAAGGTGCTGAATATTGGCAATCTGCCGTTCTGCCAGGGGAAAGGCACAGAGATTTTCCAGAACCGCCTCCTCTGCAATCAGGGTGTTCATCATGGCAAGAAACCCCTTCTCCTTCCACAACTCATGGTAGCCCTGAAAGCGCTCCAGCCACGCATCCATCTCCACATCATCACTGAAACTGCGATAGAGCTCCAGGGCATCCATGCCAAACCACCTGCTGCTCATGGCCAGGCGCAGTTTGGATGCGTCAGAGGGAAAGGCCACAGCCTCCGCCACCCGCAGCAGATCGACGGACTCAGCACTTTCAAACACTGTCTTTCTGCTGATGACCACAGCGGGGATTCCTGCCAGTGCAAGGGACTGCTGAAAAGACTCAGCCTGTTTATTGCTCCGGACAAGGATGGCAATATCCCCCGGCCTGAGTTCCCTCTGCTGCGCATCATCCGTCTGCAGTACAGTATCTCCGAGGAGATCGCAGATCTCTGCCACCACAAATTGTTCAAGATGCCCCCTGATCTTTCCGGAGCTCCAGAGTTTCGGCTTTGTCCCGCTGTCATCAGGGGAGTCCAGACTGCAGTAAACCATGGCAGCCATGGCAGTACCTTGCCGCAATATCCTCCAGCTCTCCAGTGAACGGGCAGCGGCCACCCGAGCATAGGTGAGCTGTGGACTCACAAAGGAATCCCCGCCTTCCCTGTGCAGGAAAAGCCGGTTTACGGCCTCCACCAGCTGCGGATTTGAGCGATAATTCCGCTCCAGCCCCAGAAGGTGATCCGCCGACTCCCTTGCCTGAAAATAGGCGGCAATATCCGCCCCTCTAAATTTATATATCGCCTGTTTCGGATCACCGATGAGAAAGAGAAAATGCCCTTTCTCCCTGCGCCCAAAGAGGCTGGAGAAAATCCGATACTGGGCGGCATCCGTGTCCTGAAACTCATCAATAAGGGCCACCTTGAAGCGGCTGCTCAACACCTGCCGCAGCGCCGCCCCCCGTGAGCCGTCAAGGGCCCTGGCAAGGGAGAGGACAAGATCATCAAAAGAAAATCGTCCCTGCCTGGAAAGACGCTCCTGAAGATCAGTCTGCAGACTGCGGGCAAGGGTGACACGCAGCAGCAGCACAGCCGTTTCACAGGCCGCCGTAAAACGATTCAGCTCTTCGCCTGCCAGGGGAAAGTCTTCGATGAATGCTGTTTTCCTGGCAGCCCCCCGAAGCTTATTCCCGTTCAACCCGGCCATCAGGGCCTGCTCTCCCAGCAGCTCAAGCTTCGGCGGCAAAGGCCGGCCCTCACCGGAAAAAAACTGCTCAAGCTGCGCCCACCACTGCTCAAAGGATTCGATAAAGTCTTTTTTAAACATCTTCCGACAGACAGCATCATCCAGGCACTGTTTCAGCTCCGCGGCACACCGCTGCCACCAGCTGCGCAAACTCTCCAGAGTCTCATCCACTTCCCGCAGGGCATCCTGCAGCCCCATGGGCAGTTCCGGTTCAATCACATCCTCAGGGGCCACCGCCCGTACCGTCTCATACAGCGCATCCGGACCGGTAAAGCTGTTGAGAAAGAGCGAACAGTGAAAAAGGGGCAGATCATAGAGCGTGCTCCGCCAGAAATCAGCAAGCAACTCCTCTTTGATCCCGGAGATATCTGCCGTGAGTTCCATATCAAAGAGCTGCCCAGATTCCAATGCCTGTTCCTGGAGCATTCTTTGACAGAAGCCGTGTATGGTGTAGATTGCAGCACGATCCATTTCAAGCAGAGCAAGATCCAGACGTTGGGCTGCCTGGCGTTTATCCGGCAGGCCGTCAAGATAGGAGAGAAGAACGGGATCCTCTTTTTCCGGAATCCTGCCCGCCAGAATCCCCCTTGCCTCGACCAGTCTCTCGCGAATCCTTGAGCGCAGCTCTTCAGTTGCCGCCCGGGTATAACTCACCACCAGCAGCTTCTCAAGCGCCACGTCAAATTCCACCACAAAGCGCAGCACCAAAATGGCAATGGCATAGGTCTTCCCCGTACCGGCACTGGCCTCAACCACACTGACCCCCCTTTGAAGAGTTGCCGTTGCCGCATCAAATGTCTTATATGTTTTTGACATGTGCCCTCTTCCAGAGAGATTCATAAACCCAGTCACAGAGTTCAGCAAATTGCGGCCCGAGAAACTCATCGGGGTCCCGGCCCTGGTAGAGCAGGTCCCAATGGGAATCCATGCCCTTCACCAGGATTTCTTCGGCACAGTTCCGTGCCTTTGTCAGCGGATCGCCCCTGCCGCTCTTTTCCGTCTTTTCCCGCTGTCGGGCATAGGCAAAGGCGGGTTCCACCATGAGCCACGACGGCTGCCTTTGTCCCCTGCTGAAAAGATCAGCCAGAAACTCCAGATCCTCACGGCCACCGCTGTCTCCGGGAAAAACAATCTCCATATCCCTGGCCAGAAGTCTGGTTTCACGAGTATCACCAAAACAGACGGCTGTGAGGCAGTGATGAACCCAGGCAGCAAGAAGATCCTTTCCCTTCATCCCGGCATAGCGAAAAAGAAAGGTCCCCCCCTCATAATAGTCTCCCATCCTGCCGGACAGCGAAAGGCCGCAGAAGTCCGCCGCAAGCATCCTGTCCTCCTCTTTCCCTGCGGCCACCCCGGTCCGTACCCTGGCGATGAATTCACGCAGCTCCTCCCGTTTCTCATTAAATCGGATCCGGCCCGGCCCGCCCAGAGGCCAGCGGCCTGATACCTGACTCCTGCGCAGCAGGAAGTCTGCACTCACGCCCTGCAGCTCTGCAGCAAGCAGCTCCTGATCAAAGAGATACGACTGCAGACCGTCAAGCTCAAAGGGCTCATGTTCCTCTTTGGAATCAATATCAGAACCGCAATAAATACCCATGACCTGACGAATAAGATAACTTTGCGGATTCCTGAAAAAAGAGAAAAAATCAGGTACTGCCACTGCAGTAACCTTTGGAACCGGAAGTGCATCACGCCACCATGAAGTAGCAGGAACTTCGCTGCGAAGAGACGCCGCCACAGCCATCAATCCACTGTTATAGCTGAACAAATTACCCTCTTCCTCATAATACGACGCCGAGAATCCATGGAGAGGATGAACCTCAGTAAGTTTCCTCACTCCATAGAATTCCAGGAATTCAGTCAATTCTGAGAGAACCACCGATGGTGGTATGGGATCATTACTGCGGATGGATTGCCCCACATAGCTGAGATAGAAACTTTCACGGGCAGAGAGAATTGCCTCCAGAAACTGATATCTGTCGTCATTACGGCGAGAGCGGTCACCTGGCAGAAAGCTATCGCCCAGCAGATCAAAGGGCGGATGAAAATCACTTTCAGGAAAGACGGAATCATTCAATCCCAGCAGACAGACCCTGGCAAAGGGAATGGAACGCATGGGCAGCATTGAACAAAAGGTGAGCTGCCCCCGTAAAAACCCGGAACTCGACCGCTTCCCTTCAACCGCAGCTTCCACCCATGAACGTATCACCTCAAAACTGACCTTCTCCCGGTGGACTCCTTCATACTGCAGACCGAGATCAGCCAATATACCATGAAGCTCGGCCAGTGCATCGGCATTGTCATCCCCGAAGAGACGGGTCACAAAGCCGCCAAGGATTTCAGACCACGCAGCCAGACTGCGTGCAACCCGAAACTGCTCACCCGCATCTTCAAGGAGTTCACAGAAGAGTGACAGCCCTCCAAGGGGTGCAGCCATGGCACCCTCAATATCCGGATACGGCACCACTCCATCCACCTCTTTTTCCGTACTGCAGGCATAGCCCATCATCAACCGCTCCAGCCCGCTGCGCCAGGTACATTCCGCCCTGCCGGGAAGGCCTGCAGACTCTTTCTGCGATGCCGACAGGCCCCAGCGAATCCCGGAGGCAAGTACCCAGTGACGAATGGTATCCAGATCAGTCTCATGAATGTCAAAACGGGGGTACACCTCATCCCGGCCCAGCAGATCAAGTACTTCGGTCCAGCCAAAGCGGCTGCTGACAAGCTCCAGAAACTGGATAAAGACTGCCAGATATCTGTTACTGAAAGCCGGATTACGGTCAGCCACAGAATGGGGGATATCATGGAACACGGCGGGTATGAGTCCGCTGTACACCTGAATATCCGGGGCCATGACAATGATATCCCGCAGCGCCAGATCAGGGTTTTCATCCAGCCAGAGGAGAATACGATCCTTGAGTATCATCATTTCCCGGTGGGGAGAATGGGCTGAGACCACTGTTATTGAGCCATCGGCAGACAGTGATGCCTCCCCGGAGCGCAATGCACCGTGCAGGAGATCGGACTGCAGCCTGTGGAGCAGGGACGGCTGCTCTTCATCCAGCGGCTCCTCAAAACTTGGAAACTCACCGGCCAGAGGAACATCATCAAGCAGCATCTCCTGAAACTCACGCCCCTGCTGCCCGAGGGAGAGAAGAAGGGGGTGCCCCGCCAGTCCCGGATCCTGCCCTGTACCGCTAACATCACCGGGACTGATGCTGTTGCGCAGGGCCGCCCTGAGTCCTGTCTGGTCTCCCACGTAGTTTTCACAGGGGGCCAGAAGATAGAACTGCAGATCGCAGTGCTTTGACAGGGCCCGAAGACAGTGCAGCAGGATGGGGGGCATGCTGTGCAGTCCAAAGACGGAGAGACGCTTTGGCAAAAGAGCTGAATAGTCAGCATCCCGTTCAAGGAGCAGGATAAGCTCACGAAGAAACATTCCCCTGTGCCTGGAATGACCAATGGAGGCACAGACCATTTTCCAGAGAGCCATCTGCCAGGGTTCTGCCGGGTTATCAGTTGCACGCCGCCCTTTTTCCCAGCCATCCAGCATGCCGGGACGCATGATCTGATACTGATCAAAGACATTGGCCAGTTGCCGGGCAAGCTGGTAGCGTTTCACACCACTGTCATCTCCCCCCACATAGCGCTTCAGGGGAGCAAAACATCCATCATCACTCTGCACCACAGTGCGGAGCGCACTCTCCAGGTACCAGCAGAGCGTGTCCCTGGAAAAATCTTCAGTACCATCCACCATCCCGAGCCGCTCCGCCATCCGTGCGAAAAAGCGGGTGGGCAGCACATACTCATAGTTGCACCACACCCCGAACTGTTCCGCGAGATACTGCGACAGCATACGCTCCATCCCCTGGCTCTGAACCAGAAAATATTCGGGACTGAACGGATCTCTCTGCTCATCAAGGCGCAGCACTTCTGCAAGCTGACGGAGCAGATTTTCAGTTCTGTTGGAGAGATGGAGATAAAACATAGCGTTTCAACCAGAAAAGTATGGAACTTCAAAGCCCGATGCGGTATTTGAGTCAAGGAAACTCATGTCCGCAACCGGCAACATTTCAACAAACCCGCGGTTGGTGCTGATACCGCCTTCCGGAAAGCATGCATATACGTACAGCCACACAGAATGATTTAGAACAGATTGTCGCCATCTACAACCAGGCCGTTGCTGACGGAAACTGCACTGCAGACACAGAGGCAGTCACGGTTGCCGGGCGCAGGGAGTGGTTCAATGCCCACTTCCCGGAAAAATACCCGATCTACGTGATGGAGGCTGACAGTGACAGCGGGGTAATTGCCTGGTGCAGCCTCAGCGCCCATCGCAGGGGACGAAAGGCCCTGCAGAATGTCGCTGAAATAAGCTACTACGTTGACCGCACACACCGGGCCGGGGGAATCGGCCAGAAACTCATCCGCCATGCACTTAAGGAAGCTGCAGGGCTTGGCCTGCACAACCTCTTTGCCATCCTCCTTGACAGCAACCAGATCAGCGTCGCACTCCTAGAAAAAAACGGCTTCACACGTTGGGGACACCTTCCGGAAATCGCAGAATTCCCGGACAGAATCTGCGGCCAGTACATCTATGGGCGAAAGGTCTGAGCCGGATATCTGCCCATATACCGAAACTATTGTACAAGCCCGCCGCCGGTATAATCATAAATTCCATAGACAAGTCCCGCGAAAATTCCTATGGTAAAAAATAACCTGAGCCGCTGAGGCCATGGAACTTTTTCACCGTCCGCCATATATTGAACAACGGATACGGCAACAAACGTAATTCCAATGACATATGGCGCGGTGAGCAGTATCTGTTTCCCGGTGGCAAGGACACTGGTCAGAAAATCCGGTGCCAGGCGTAAATTAAAGAGTACGTACACTGCAGCCGTGACATAAAACGAGACACTACTGCCCTTCTTCACTTCGGTCGTTTCCATATGCAATCACTCAATAGCCTTTATTTTCCAGAGACAGTCCTTCCCCATCACCTGCGCAACTGCCTGCTTCTGCTTCCCGACACCCTGCACAGCCTGCAACCGGTGGAACCGGACCCGGCAGAGACAGATCCACCGGCAGGCAATGATCTTTTCATGGAACAGTCCATCTGTCAAGCACATACTCCATCACCACTGGGAAAAGACAGAGAGAGATTCCTGGGACTGCTCGAAGAGATCAGGACCAGAAAGGACTCTTTTGCAGAGCAGCTCAGCAGCCTGACCCTGGCCCACCTCTCCCATGATCAGGGGCACGGCGAGCACAACCACCAGACAATCATGTCCACCATCCTCAAGGGCCGGCCCGCAGTGGATGGCAGCTCCGAGGAAGATACTGCACAGGCGGCTCTGTGGCAGGCACGTCTGGTCCTGGCCCTTGCCGAAATACTGGACCGTGAAGAGGCTGAGCTTGCTGAAACACTCTCGGATATTGATGAGACGGAGATGGCCCTGTTTCAGGAGCTCAAAGGAGAGGCTGCAGGCGGCCTTGAGGAGGACAATCCCTTTGCCGAACTGCTGCGCATCAAGGCAAAATTGAGCCAGCCGCGCCCCGGCACGATAAAAAAACGCCTGGCGGCCTGGAAGACACTTTACGCATCAGGCAGGATTGAGGAACAGTTCTGGCTGTGGACAGCCTGCCAGGAGGAGGCCGCGGATCTGCTCATTGAAAGCTACGAGTCGGCCTCGGGAAAAGACAGTGTTCCACTGCTGCGCATCAAGCTTCCGGCACAGATCTATATGCGGGAAAATGATGCCCTGGAAAGCATCAGGAACTTTCAGGAAAAAGCAGAAAAGGTCCGCCGCCCGATCATTGACAAACTCCGGGAGCTCGTCACTCTGGAACATCTCAACATCGTTGACCCCGTGGCACTGCTTCCCGATGCCGGGACCCTTGCCCGCGACTGGAACGAACTCGTTGAATACTTCTATCCAGAAGAACGGTTCGGCAGCCGGATACTGGATCTGCAGTTTCTGGCAAACATCTCACTGGACCAGCTGCTCCGCGGTCCGGACGCAGCTGGAAAAGACGGTGCAATCAATCACGGGATCGTTGCCATCTGCAGGCATTAATCAGTTGCCGGGTCTTCACAGCAGGTGTACGGGTTAATGGTGAGCACCGGACAGTTGGCGGATTTAACTACCTTGTCCGCCACTGAGCCAAACATGATCTTCTCAAGTCCCTTATAGCCATGGGTACCCATGGCTATAAATCCGCCATCCTTCTCATTGGCATACTCCACGATCCGTTCCGCCACATCACCCACCAGAATCTTGCCCAGTACGGCAAGTGCGCCCCGTTCCCTGGCATACGGCTCCACTTCCTCGCAAAAGCTGTGCATCTTCTCCTCTGCCTGACTGAACAGGTCCTGCTCAAAATCGGGGATACTCATCTGCGGGACAAAAAAGCCTGAATAATCCTCAAACTTCTGCACCACAAACAGCAGAATAAGTGTTGCTTTAAAGCTTCCCGCCATAAAGGCTGCCGATTCGGCAATCAACTTGGAATTATCAGAGAAATCAACGGGTGTCACAACATTTTTGATCTGCTCAATTCGTTTCATGGTATTCCCCTTGTATTTTGTTTATAACCTGAACCGTGAAGAAGCCTTGGCTCTCCTGTAATTTTCTCATAAAATCCCATTCCTCACAAGAAAAATCAGCACAACAGGGAAGCCCCCGGGTTGAGGAAACAGCACTGGATGCGCTCACCGATCTTTTGAACACACGGCAGTGACCTATCTGCCGCTTAAGAGGGCCAGAAACTCGTCTTCTGAAAGAATCCTCTTTCCTTTTTCCTGGGCCTTTTTCAGTTTCGAACCAGGCTTTTCCCCAACCACAAGACAGGTGAGCTTCTTTGTTATCCCGCTTGCCACCTGGCCGCCATGATCCTTCACCAGTTTTTTGGCCTCGGTGCGGGAAAGTTTTTTCAGGGTTCCGGTGAAGAGAAGTACCTCACCACTCAAGAGACGCTGTTCTTCTTCCTGTCGAGCTACCTGGGGGTGCACCCCCAGCTCCTCAAATTTTGTCATCATTTCCTGAACAGCCGGGTCCGAAAAATAGTCAACAATGGAGTTTGCCGCCTGCTCACCAAGCCCTTCCACTTCAAGCAGCTCTTCCCGGCTCACCCTGCGGAGCCGCTCAAGACTCTGAAAGCTTCGTTCCAGCAGCTCGGCTGTCACCTCCCCCACATAGCGTATCCCCAGGGCCGCCACGAAACGGGCCAGTGGCGGTTTCTTTGCAGCCTCTGTTCCCTGAAGGACTTTTTCCGCGGATTTTTCCCCCCAGCCGTCAAGGACAGCCAGATCTTCATACCTGAGACTGAAGATATCCGGGAGATCTGTTATCAGGCCCTCATGGAAGAGCTGTTCAACACTCTTTTTTCCAAGCCCGTCAATATCAAGACCGGCCTTTGAACAAAAATGCACCAGTGAACGGAGACGCTGTGCCGGACAGTGGGGATTGACGCAGCGGGTTACAGCCTCGCCTTCCGGTTTGAGCAGCCGATGACGGCAGACCGGACAATCATCAGGTATGCGAATGGGAAGAGCTGACGGCGGGCGTTTTTCAGGCAGTGCCTTGACGATCTCAGGAATCACATCCCCGGCCCGTTGAATAAGAACCGTATCACCAATGTGGAGATCTTTGCGCAGGATCTCATCACCATTATGCAGAGTGGCCCGACTCACCACCACCCCACCCACATCAACCGGATCAAGGATGGCAACAGGGGTCACTGCCCCGGTTCTTCCCACCTGAAAATCAACGGCAAGGATCTTGCTGCTTGCCTGAACGGCCGGGAATTTGCAGGCAATGGCCCAGCGGGGCGCCCTGGCCTTTGAACCAAGACGTTCCTGCAGTGCAAAGTCATTGACCTTGACCACCATTCCATCGATCTCGTAGTCAAGATCATGACGCAGAGCAGAGAGCTCCTGAAAGCGGTGAATCACCTGCTCCATATCCTGACAGTGAACAATCTCAGGGTTTACCGGAAAGCCCTGTTCAGCCAGGAATGCGAGCAGCTCCTGCTGATTGCTGCAGGCGGTAACTGCCGGTGATGCCACCGCATAGACAAAAAACCGCAAGGGACGTTGCGCAGTGATTCCGGGATCAAGCTGACGCAGGGAACCTGCTGCAGCATTACGGGGATTGGCAAAGAGGGGTTCATCTTTTTCCGAACGCCTGCGATTCAAGGCCTCAAAGCCGTGACGGTCCATAAAGACCTCACCACGCACCTCAAGCCGTGCAATGTCCGTCCGCTTCAAACGCAGTGGAATCGCCGAGACCGTGCGGAGCTGGGCGGTTATATCCTCACCCACACTGCCATCACCGCGGGTGCTCCCCTGCACCAGAAGGCCCTGCTCATAGACCAGTTCCACGGCCAGA
>JAMOMO010000410.1 GCA_027067035.1 Desulfobulbaceae bacterium | reverse complement strand
CGACGACGCCTGAAAACAAAAAAAGCCCTGTCTTCCTTGATAGTTACTTAAGGAAAACGGGGCTTCTCAATATCGGACATAACAGCTTTAGGCACTGCTATGGCAAACACAAATCCGGAAGGTCTAGTTAATCGCCTCAGAAAGCTTGGATCCAGCTTTGAATTTCGCTACATTTTTAGCTGGTATATCAATTGTTTTTCCGGTCTGAGGATTTCTTCCTTTGCGAGCTTCACGTCTGGATACGGAGAAGGTTCCAAAACCAACCAGAGTTACTTTGTCACCATTTTTCAAGGTGTCAGCAATGGCTGCGAGAGTACTGTTCAACGCTTTCTCAGCAGCTGCTTTTGAAATGTCTGCTGCGCCTGCTATATTCTCTACCAATTCCTTCTTGTTCATGAATTCCTCCCGGAAAAACTACGTTTCTAATTAAACAGGACACAGACAGAGCTGCTCCCCTTATCTCTTCTATATTTCTTTAATAAAAGCCTGATTGATTGTCAAAAGAAAAAAGAGAAATTTCATTTTTTTCAACTCCCGTTCTTTTCAATACAATCCTTTATTATCGCGCTTTTATAGATCAAAAAACAATCAGGACGGCATTGAAGCGCTATTCAGAATCAGATTTTTATTCAAATAAAAAAACTCTTATCAGGAAAAATTATCCCCTTGATTTAAGATCCACCAAAACTCTCTCAAAGCCACGTGATTGAAAGAAGTGCATGATTTCAATCCGTACAGGCGATGTCACCAGTCGTTCGACATCATTCCCCATAAGCTCCAAAAGTACTGTTTCCTTTTCGGGCCGCACCCGACAACCGAGAAAATCACGACTGAGAAGAAAGTCCTCACACTCTTCAACCAGCTTGAGTGCAGGCCCGTTAATACGCTCCCCCTCCGGAAGCCTGGTGGCAAGACAGGAGTTGGATGGCTTGGCGTGAGTACTGAGCGAATATGACCTTGCCAGTGCCCTTATCTCATCTTTGCTGAGCCCGGCATCAAGGAGAGGTGTTTGTATATCCAGTTCATGTATGGCACGAAAACCCGGCCTGTGGCTTTTCAGGTCATCAACATTACTGCCGTCAAGTATTACGGAACAGCCGGTCTTTTCCAGAAGCTGCTGGAAGGCCTGATACATTCTTTTTTTACAAAAGTAACAGCGATCAGGGGTATTGGCCACAAACTCCGGCCAGATTAACGGATGCAGCTCAACTTCAAGTTTACGCGTCGAGTCAATATGCAACTCATTGAGAACCTTATTGGCATTGTTTCGCTCACGCTGACTCACAAGTTCCGAAAGAGAGCGCAGCACAAAAACCTTGTCAGGACCAAGGGCGCTCAATGCCGCATGAAGAAGAATGCTTGAATCCACTCCTCCTGAAAAAGCGACCGCAACACTTCCATGGGCCTGGAGGCTCTCAAGAAGAGAACTGTATTTCTCTTTACTCTCCAAAAAGGCTACCGATCAGGAATCGTCAGCATCGGGAAGAAGCTGGGCTGGTTTATTCAGAAGAAACTTCCCGTCAAGCATCCAGGACTTCAGGGTTTCTGCTATCTCCCTTGCCATGGGTAAACTGGACAGAGGGGCCGTTGACACCGTCTTTCCGTTTACTTCAATGCTTCCCGATTTCAGCTGGGCATAACTCACTTCTCCGTAGGTCCGGTTGATTCCATTGGAATAGTCATAGCCATAATCAATCACCTGGGTAAAAAGCTGATCATCGGAAACCCCGGTGTATGCCGCCATTTCCGCATTAAGGATGGGAATGGGAATTCCCATTCCCACAGCCATGGTGTTTCCATAACCCAGAATGGAAATTCCACGAATCCAGCGAGCCGACATCTGCTTCAGATCCCCCTGGACCATCAGGGTGCCTGCCGGTCGTACGGGTGTTCCGTTTTCATGACGCGGCGCTCCGGGATTGTGCTGGGTTCCGTGCCAGGTGACATAGCCGATACCGCCACCGAGAAAGATTCTGGTGCCCACGCCAATGGTTTTATAGTGCGGGTCGTTGAACAGTGGACTTAATTCACCGGCACTGCAGTAATTGGCATTCTTACAGTTGGGTTTCAAGGTCCCCATGTAGGTGTGCACTGTTTTGTCAGACAGGTTCACCGCACAGTTATAGTTCTGATAGCCGTTTCTCGGATTACAGAGCAGCGCATACGGAAGCTCATCAAGGCTAAACTCTTTCTTCATCTTCGTGGCAAGATAACAGTCTGTCCCGTATGCCTTGGCCTCTAAAAAGACCTTTTTTCCTGCAAGGAGATCTTCTATCACATGCCCGCCGCCATAGCGGAATTCTCCGGGATAGACCTTGTTGAGCGGGTCATCCTCAACGGGTTCGGTGGCCCCGATGTAACAGTCGACAGCAGCAAGCCCGGCATAGGCGGAGACCTTGTTGATCCACACCCTGGAGGCCTTGATCGTGGGGGTCATCTGGCCAAAATTGATGAATGCACCGGAGGAACACATGGGGGAAAAGGTCCCGGTGGTAACAACATCCACTTCCCTGGCTGCACCTTCTGCACCTTTTTCTTTTACGATATCCACCATTTCTTCAGCAGTGACGATTACCGCCTCTCCCGCTTTGATTCTGGCGTTAATTTCCTCGTAGGTCTTTTGTACCGCTGTGTCACTCATTGCTGTTCTCGATGTATGAAATATTACAGTGACGATGTCCGGAAAGAAGAGTATCTGCATACTCACGTCACTATTTTAAACAGGCTGTCAATTCTGGATGAAAATGGCCTGCTGAAATCCGTTACCGGTGCTGAACACTTCCCGTATGGATATCGGAGAGCTCGTGGGCTGAATATATCTTGCTGTGGCAGCTTATTCCAGTGATTTTTTACAACTTGACATACTTTTTTCTTTGCCCTACATTCTCATGCATTAAATAAAATTTTGAAATTCTATTATATCAGAGGAATACAAATGGCCAGCGACCTCACCCCGGTACGAGAAGGAATAGATAAGATAGACAATACCATCCTTGAACTTCTCAAAGAACGTTTAGCCCTTGCGAAAACCATTGGCCAGCTCAAGGATGAAAGTAAACGGGCAAAATGGGACCCCCTGCGGGAACGCCAGATCTACGAGCGTTTAACCGAGCTGAACAACGGAGTATTCCCGGACAAGGCGCTTCACTCAATCTTTCACGAAATCATCACCACCTGCAGACTTTCCCAGCAGAAGATCAATGTCTCCTACCTGGGACCCGAGGCCACCTTCACCCACCTGGCAGGTGTGAAGTATTTCGGCCACTCTGCAACGTACACCCCCATGGAATCCATTGCCGATGTCTTTTCGGAAGTTGAGAAGGGCAGGACCCAGTATGGTATCGTCCCTGTGGAAAATTCCATCGAAGGGGCGGTGTTTTCAACCCTGGATTCCTTTATGCAGTACCGCACCAAGATCTGTGGAGAAGTCAGAATGGAGATCACCCACAACCTGGTGTGCCAGTCGGGAGATATCAACGACATCCAGACCGTCGCCTCACACACCCAGCCCCTTGCCCAGTGCAGGGAATGGCTGAGAAAACACCTGCCGTCATGTCCCACACTGCCTGTTTTTTCAACGGGTGCTGCAGCCCAGATGGCGTCAAACAACCCCAATATTGGTGCAATAGCCTCTTCACTTGCAATCAAGACCTATGATTTACAGGTTGTGGTAAAGGGAATTGAAGACTATCGCGGCAACACCACGCGCTTTCTGGTTATCGGAAAGGAATCCCCATCGCCCAGCGGTTCAGACAGAACATCCCTGCTCCTTGGGCATATGGATCGTCCTGGCGCCCTGAATGAAATCCTCAGTGTCATTGCCAGGGCCGGCATCAACCTTGCCAAAATCGAATCCAGGCCAATTAAAGGGAAACAGTGGAAATACCTCTTCTTCCTTGACCTGATGGGTCACATTGAGGACGAGAACATTAAAGACTGCTGCAAGACCCTGAACGCACTCTGTTCCTACTTCGAGTGGCTCGGTTCATACCCGAGATCAGACGATTCAGCCGCCGATGCGTGACATCTGGCCGCTGCATTTCAGCTGATCTTCAGCAAGTGTATGCCCTTTGGGCTTATCAAGGATGGTCTGCCTGATAAGTGCTCTGATTTCATCATCGCCTGCCCCTCCACGGAGCAGCATTTTCAGATCCGCCTCCCGGTCATGGAGCAGACAGGCCCGCAGTCTTCCCGCAGATGTGAGACGGAGCCTGTTACAGGTGTCACAAAAATGATGGCTTATGGGGCTTATAAAGCCGATTTTCCCCTTTGATCCATCATCAGCAGTGATGGAGTAGACCCGTGCGGGACCATCCATTCTGCATCCCGGCAGCTGTTCCAGTTTTCCCAGTCTGCCAATCCTCTTCTTCAGGTCAGTGGAAGAGATATACGATGCCTCATTCCAGGTGGAATGGTCACCGACCGGCATAAATTCAATGAAGCGGACCTGATACGGCTTTTCAACAGCCAGCCGTGCAAAATCAACAAACTCATCGTCGTTGACGCCCTTCATTGCCACCACATTGATTTTCACATCAAAGCCAAGACGCCCTGCTGTCTCTATTCCCTGCCAGACCTGATCAAAGAGATCAGAGCCGGTGATTTTCTTGAAACGTTCCGGCTTCATGGTATCAAGTGAAATATTCAACTTGCGTATTCCCGCATCATAAAGACCTTCTGCCTTCTCATGAAGGAGAACACCATTGGTGGTAAGACGAATCTCATCAAGTCCTTCAATATCTGCCAGTGACCGAATAAAATCCATCACGCCCCGGCGTACCAGTGGCTCACCACCCGTGAGACGGAGTTTATTCATTCCCATGCCCACAACAAGCTTTACAATACGAAGCAGCTCTTCAAAGCTGAGCAGCTCCTCATGCTGCAGGAGCTGCAGTTTATGCTCATCATCTTCCGGCATGCAGTAAACACAGCGTAAATTACAGCGATCAGTGAGGGAAAGGCGAAGATATGAAATTGTTCTGGAGAACATATCGACCAGTTCCCCGGGGTTTTCGGCAATCTGTTTTGAATTATTCATGGCTATATGGCTGCAATCAGCGTAAAAGTATGCTTAACCACTGTCCCTGGCAGGAATTCCACATCCACTCTGCATCCTGTGCCATTGACTTTGGGAGTAACTACTAATATATTGGCATCCTCTTACCCTGATTATGCCTTTTCTGCCAGCAGTTATTTTTTCTGCAGGTATGAGCTGAAAATTTAACCACCGACAACACTGATGCTGACCCTTGGAATTGAAAGCTCCTGCGATGATACTGCTGCGGCAGTACTCAGGGATACGGACACTCTGCTCTCCTCCGTACTCACCAGTCAGGACCGGATCCATACCCGTTTTGGCGGTGTCGTCCCGGAACTTGCCTCGCGCAATCACCTTGAAGCAATCGTCCCGGTTGTTAACGAGGCACTGTACCGGGCTGACAGGGAACTCAAAGACATTGATCTCATTGCTGTGACCCGTGGACCCGGACTGATCGGCTCACTTCTGGTGGGCTTCTCCTACGCAAAAGCGCTCTCCTGCGTCACCCGGATCCCTCTGGTGGGAGTTGATCATATGGCGGGCCATATCCTTTCCGTCTTTCTGGAAGAGGAACATCCTGACTTTCCCTTTATTGCCCTTGTGGTTTCAGGAGGCACAAGCTCCATTTACCGGGCCGACAGTTTCACAAACTTCACCCTCCTCGGAAGAACCCGTGATGATGCCGCCGGAGAGGCGTTTGACAAAGTCGCAAAGCTTCTCGGATTCCCCTATCCCGGCGGACCGATTATCTCGCGGGAGGCACTGGCCGGAGACGCTGAAGCCATTAAATTTCCCCGCTCATGGCTGGAAAAGGATTCCCTTGATTTCAGCTTCTCAGGGCTCAAGACTTCAGTCCTGAATCACTGTAACCGGGAAAAACAGAAAAACCGGCCCCTGAATATTGCAGATATCTGTGCATCTTTCCAGGAAGCGGCAGTTGAAGTCCTTGTGGAAAAGACACTGCTCGCCGCGGCGCAGGAGGATATCAGGGCCGTTGTCCTCGGTGGAGGCGTTTCTTCAAACCCAAGACTTCGTGAATACATGAAAGACCGCTGCAGGGAAGAGAAAAAAGATCTGTTTGTGCCTCGCCCCTCACACTGCACCGACAATGCTGCAATGATTGCGCTGGCCGGTGTGCATGTACATCAGTCCGATCCCATCCTCGCTCTCGACAGTGATGTCTACTGCAGATCTCTACTGGCCTGAAATCCCATGAATCCGAAACGTACTCTCCGTTACTACACGCTCAGATTCATTCGGCTGAAAGGCGACCCGCAATCCCTTGCCAGGGGAACGGCCATTGGTATTTTTCTCGGTATTACGCCAATCATCCCGTTTCATACAGTATTAAATATTCTGGTCACCTTCTGCACCAGGACATCAACAGTGGCATCTCTGCTTGCCTCCATGCTGGTCTGTAATCCCCTGACCTATATTCCCCAATACTACT
>JAMOMO010000409.1 GCA_027067035.1 Desulfobulbaceae bacterium | reverse complement strand
ACGGCGTGATTTCATACCACTTCACGAGCGGGTATAAATTAAAAAAGGCCCTCATCAGCTTATTGATGAGGGCCTTTTTCAATGGAAAGCTGATCTACTCTCTTTCCTTCACCAGCCGGAAGCCAAAATCTGAATCAGTGTAGTCCTCAGAATAATAACCGCGAACAGCGGAACGGCAGGAGTAGGGAGGGCTCAACCAGGAACCGCCACGCACAACTCTCTTTTTCCCGGTTTGCGGCCCCTGCGGATCAATGGCGGGGCTGACCCCGTAATAGTTTCTGTCATAGCGATCCTGCACCCACTCCCCGACATTGCCATACATGTCATGAAAGCCCCAGGCATTGGGTTTCAATTGACCTGCCGGATGGGTCTGTTTTCCTGAATTTTCTGCATACCATGCATAGTCCTTCAGTTTAGCGGCACCGGGGTCATCACCATAACAATATACTGTTTCACTCCCCGCCCGTGCGGCATATTCCCATTCCGCCTCAGTGGGAAGCCTGTACCGATCTGTTTTTTCCAGTTTATTCAACTTTTCGAGGAAGAGCTGCACATCATTCCAGGAGACCTCATCCACCGGGCGATCAGGGGATCTGAAATTACCTGGATTTGTCCCCATCACAGCCACCCACTGTCCCTGGGTCACCTCAAACTTTGAGAGGTAAAACGGACTTGAGATTTCCACCCGATGCAGGGGTTTCTCGTTACTGCTCACCTCTTCATTATCCCGGCTGCCCATGAAAAATGTACCTGCCGGGACCAGTATAAATTTCATACCTATGCTGTTTGTCAGTTCTGATGCCGTGCCTGAAGAAGGCAGCAGGAAAACGGCACAGCACAGGATACCCGGTAAAAACTTCATTTCTGAACATCCTCCTCACTGTTTCGCAAGACTCTTCCCAATCTCAAAATTAACCAGTAGAGGGACATCAAGGAGCAATGCGTTTTCCATGGCATCCCTGACCACCCGCCGGGTCGCCTCCACCTCGCTGCCGGGAAGTTCAAAGACCAGTTCATCGTGAATCTGCAACAGAAGTTTTGCAGACAGGCCCTCCTGCTCCAGAGCAGGAACCACACGAATCATGGCAAGTTTTATGATGTCTGCCGCTGTCCCCTGGATGGGCGTATTGATGGCCGTTCTTTCGGCAAACTCCCTCCTGGTCTTATTTTTTACATTTATTTCAGGAAGTCTGCGGCGCCGATTCAGCAGCGTGGTGACATAGCCGTCAAGCCGGGCCTGCTCCACAACACTTTCCATAAACTCTTTGACACCACCATAGAGATGAAAATACTTGTCGATAAATCTCCCGGCCTCCTTGCGACTGATATTGAGCTGATTTGAGAGGCCGAAGCTGGACATGCCATACACAATTCCGAAGTTTATGGATTTGGCAACACGTCTCATCTCCGAGGTAAGCAGCAGAGGTGAAACCCCAAACAGTTCCGATGCCGTACGCGAATGAATATCCTCGCCATTTCGAAAGGCGTGAAGCAAGGCCGTATCCTGTGAATAATGGGCAAGCACCCGGAGATCAATCTGAGAATAATCCGCAGAGAGGAAAAGAAGATCATCTGCAGGAACAAAGGCTCCACGTATCCTGTTCCCCTCCTCGCTGCGAATGGGGATATTCTGCATATTGGGATTACTCGATGACAATCTCCCTGTTGCAGTAACCGTCTGATTAAACGAAGTGTGCACCCTGCCTGACTCGGGATCTATCAGTTTTTTGAGTTTCTTGACATAGGTGGACTGCAGCTTGGCAATGATACGATAACGCATGATCATTGCCGGAATTTCATGTTTGGGTGCCAGCTTTTCCAGGACCTTCATGTCCGTTGAATACCCTGTCTTGGTCTTCCTTCCATGGGGCAGCTGCAACTCCTCAAAGAGCAGTACGCCAAGCTGTTTCGGAGACTGGATATTAAAGCTGTATCCGGCCAGGGCGTGAATCTTTTCCTCAAGGGCATCAAGCTCTTTCTGAAACTCCTCCTCCAGCTCTCCAAGCACAGTATCAGAAACCCCAATGCCCGCAAGCTCCATGTCAGCGAGGATGGGAAGAAGCGGTGTCTCGACATGATAGAACAGATCAAGCTGCTCCAGCTCCTCCAGTGTCCCGCGGTATTCCTCCCACAGCAGCAGTGAGGCATAGACATCCTCACAACTGTAACAACACGCCTTCTCCGGTTCAACAAAGGCAAAACAGTTCTCTTTTTTCGGATCCTCCACAACATCGTTAAATGCAGTGAGTTGATATCCACGTTCCAGCAGGAGCTCATCGAGTTTCAGTGATCTTCTGCCAGGTTCTGCCAGGTATGCTGCTATCATTGAATCATAAAGCGGTCCCTTCAGGCTGAGATCACACGATCTCTTCAGTACCGAATAGTCATACTTGATATTATGACCCAATTTAGGCAATTCTTCTGATTCAAGCAATGGGCGCAATGCATCCAGAACCGTTTTCAGATCAAGCTGGCCATCGGCCGGAGAGCCATCTTCCTGGCAGTGGGCAAGAGGAAGGTACCAGGCACGATCACGATCACTGCACAGGGAGATGCCGACAAGGGAAGCCCGCCGGACATCCAGTGAACTGGTCTCGGTATCAATGACAAGAAGTTCAGCTGTCTGCAGCCGGTCCACCATCTCCTGCAGCTCCCCAACACTCTGCACCAGTGTAAAACCATCTGTTGGAACGGTAACGGTCTTTGTCTCTTCCTTTACCATGCTGTTAAACCCCAGACGCAGATAGAGATCCCGCAGACGATCTTCATCGGGTTCACCGGGACGATATGCATTGAGTTCATCCGGAACCTTCACATCATACTTGAGGCGAATCAGGTCCCTTGAGAGAAACGCCGCCTCTCTGTTCTCCCCCAGCCGTTCCTTTAACCTGGATTTTTTCATTCCTTCCAGGGCGTCATACACCTGTTCAAGACTGCCATGCTCATTGATCAGTTTCTCAGCGGTCTTGGGGCCCACACCAGGAACCCCCGGAACATTGTCAGAGCTGTCTCCCATGAGTGCATAGCAGTCAAGGAGCTGTTGCGGCGACACATGATATTTTTCAGTCACAGCGGCAGCATCCATGGTTTTCTTCTTCATGGGATCCCACATCACAACCTGTTCACCAACCAGCTGAAGAAGGTCCTTATCCCCGGAAACAATAATAACCTTATGTCCCTGCTCACTGAGGAGTCTTGCTGCAGAGGCAATGATATCATCCGCTTCAACACCTGTTTCTTCAAAGCAGGGAATATTCATGGCCGCCACCAGTTCCTTGATATATGGAATCTGCACCGCAAGATCGTCAGGCATGGGAGGCCGGTTTGCCTTATATTCAGGATAGATATCGTGACGAAAAACAGGCCCGCGCATATCAAAGGCCACCGCAAGATACCGGGGCTCTTTTTCCTTGATGAGACGTTTCAGGATATTGAGAAAACCGAAGACCGCATGGGTGGGCATCCCCTCGGCATTATTCAAAGGAGCTACCGCATGGTAGGCACGGTAGATATAGGCACTTCCATCAACAAGGTATACTTCATCACTCACAGACAATCCTCAGAGCAAAAGTTAACAGATGGCCAGCATCTGCTCAAGAGATCTGGCCGCAAGCTCCGCTGTAGCAGAATCCACGCTGATCTGATTTTTAATTTCTCCTGCGGCAAGGGTATCAAGAAGCCAGAGAAGGTTGACAGGCTGATTGCAGTCCATGGTGGTACACTGGCAGGAAGTGGGAGCAAGGAGATGAATATCCTTGTCCGGATAGTCCCGCTGCAGACGCTGTACCAGATTTTCTTCGGTGGCAATTGCCCATTTGCTTCCGGGGGCCGACTCCTTCACTGCTGCAATGATGGTCTCCGTTGAGCCATAGATATCGGCAATGGACACAACATCTCTGGAACATTCGGGATGAGCTATTATCTTGATATCAGGGTCCCGCAGACGCCACCGACGCACGTGATCAGGTAAAAAGCGCATATGTACTTCGCAATACCCATCCCAGAGCAAGACCCGTGCCTGCTGCAGCGCAGCCACAGAGTTCCCGCCAAGGGGTTCACCACGCCGCCACAGAAGCACCTCGTTATCGGGAACACCAAGTGCTGCAGCTGAATTGCGCCCAAGGTGTTCATCGGGAAAGAAGAAGACCTTTTCACCATTATCAATGGCCCACTGCAGGACCTGCTCACCGTTGGAGGAGGTACAGACAGAACCACCGAGTCCCCCCACAAAGGCCTTTATTGCAGCTGAAGAATTGACATAGGTAACCGGAAGAATATCATGACGGTCGGCAGCTATCCCGACACGCAGCAGCTCATCATAGGCATGACTCACCGCGGCAACAGAGGCCATATCCGCCATGGGACAGCCCGCCTGAAGGTGCGGCAGCAGGACCTTTTGATGACTTGCTGCCAGAATGTCAGCCGATTCAGCCATAAAATGAACACCACAGAAGATCAGAAACTCCCGATCGGAAATGGCAGCCGCCTCCTTGGCAAGTTTCAGGGAATCTCCTGTCAGATCGGCAAACTGAAACAGATCCTGCTGCTGATAGTGATGACAGAGAATAAGCAGCTGCCCTGCAAGCTCCTCCCGTCGCGCAGCTATTCTTTCCAGAATTTCATCTCTTTCAAGACAAAAGTATTCAGGACCGATGTCCTGTTGTAGCAGATGCATTGTGGTGCTCCTTCGTAATAACCTGATACCGTATGAATTCCTGATTCAGTGAAGGCCCGCAGGGTGAAACCGTGTATCAGCGAGTAAAGAAAAAGAAAGGCCCCTGCGGCCAGGGTGTTTTAATTGCCGAAAGTATCTTTTTTACCATTGCCCCGGTGGAATGGCAAGTGGACTTCAAAAAGAAAAGGCCCGGTGCTGAACATTCAGCACCGGGCCTTTCATAAGAGAAAAATTATGTATCCTGAATCCGTGATGAAAATCCGGCAAAAGGTACTATATGGTATTGATTTTATAAATCATGCTGCGCACAGCAGCCCTTTTTGTATTCACCCTGTTGTACGGTTTTGCTCAGCAAACACTCACGAGTTCAGGTTCATCTTAACGACTGACCCGCACCCATGACGCCTGGGGGCCCTTATCGCCGAGACTCTCGCCATACATTACAGTATCACCCTCGGTAAGTGCATCTATGGAGACGTCTTTGAGAGAATTCTCATGAAAATATATCTCCCGCGCATCCTGACTCACAATAAAGCCATACGATTCATAGGGGGACAACTTACGAATCACGCCATACTGGGCACCATCAGTAAATGAGCTGTCAGCACCTTTCTGGGCCTGACGTTTCTTTCGTAGAATTTCCTTCATCTGGAGAGATAACACATCAAATGCTTCCACAAGCAGGGGACCGACATTCTCCCCTTTTCTTGCAACAACAACCGTATCATTGGGAACAGAAGCCACAAGCTTCAACTCATAACCGCCTTCTTTGTGATGGGCCGTTGCCTCGATGGAGACACGGAGGTGGAGAACGAAATTGGCGAAATGTCGTACCAGCTTTTCTTTTTCTTCGTCTATCTTTTTCTGCCAGCCTTTTCGCAACTCAACATTCCGGGTTTCAACCTTTAAATCCATACGGTTCCTCCATTAAGCTACAATGATGCCCTGAAAACAGATCATCATCACCAAACGCATCCGCAGACACGCTCCCTGGCAAAACTCAGGCGTCCGTGCAATCGACGAACATAAACTTCCGGCCAGGCGCTGATCACCCGGACTGCAAAAGCATGCCTTCCCTTTTATTATATGTTTTATAATGAGATAATCAAGATCTGTTCTGAATTTTCATTCAGTCTCAGGGCCATCATTTCCCTTTTCCGCTTCAAGACACTCTGTTATAAAGATATCTGATGATACAGGCCCTTGAGAAGAACGATCCCAGACGTCCTCAAGTCAGTGAAACCGGGCGGAGGGACAACCAACAGAGGTGGCGGTAATGACAAGAGAAGCTACAGGTGTAATACTCCTGAACATGGGTGGCCCCGAAAAACCGGAAGATGTTCGCCCCTTCCTCTACAATCTCTTCTCTGACCGGGAGATCATCCGTCTTGGTCCGTTTTTCATGCAGAAGCCCCTGGCCTGGATCATTGCCAGAAAAAGGGCACCCAAAAGTATGAAGACCTACCAAATGATCGGCGGCGGCTCTCCTCTCACCAGAATAACCATTGAGCAGGGAGAGGCACTTGAGACAGCACTGCGTTCCCATGGAGATTTTTCCGTGGTCTGTGCCATGCGCTACTGGCAACCCGACACCGACACGGCCCTGAGACAACTTGCAGCCAAAGGGCTCAGGAATATTGTTGCCTTAAGCCTTTACCCACATTTTTCCTGTGCAACCACAGGCTCTTCTGTCAAGGAACTCAAACGTGCAATCAAACGCTCAGGATACAATTTTTCCCTCAGGCTGATAGAGTCCTGGCCCACCCAGCCTGACTACATCAGAACAGTTGCAGACAATATCCTGGACGCGGTTGAAAAGTTCTCACCCAAACAAC